>JAUCQE010000060.1 GCA_030372865.1 Pyrinomonadaceae bacterium | reverse complement strand
CGAGCTGAGACAGTGCCGGCACGCGCCGCACGTTCCCTGGAGCCACGCAACGCCGACGCGTTCTCCGACCTGAATTCCGGAGACGCCGTGGCCGATCTGCTCGACGACGCCGACGATCTGGTGGCCAGGTATGATGGCCGGCAATCGCTGCTCAAGCTCTCCCTCGACAACGTGAAGGTCTGTCCGGCATATCCCGCAGGCTGTTACACGGACGAGAATTTCATGCGTTCGGGGCTCGGGGATATCAAGCTCAGACATCACTAGTCGGCGATCTTCCACCGGGCCGGGTTCCTTGAGGACCATCGCTCTCATCGTTGCCATTAGACTTTCTCCTTACCAACTCAGAGTTTACTGCACGCCGGTGATAGGCGATACTCTAAGCTTAGTAAACAACTTAACGCTTTATGAGATCTAATTTCCTGCTCGGACGTGTAAAGGGGATCGAGATCGGCGTTCATTACAGCTGGTTGATCATCGCCGTTCTGATCGTTCTATCGCTTGCGAGCTATTTTCGCGAGACGCATGTGGAATGGGGCGGAACCGTCATCTGGCTGATGGCAGTGGCGGCTGCCCTCTTGTTCTTTGTTTCGATAATCGTTCATGAGCTTTCGCACGCGCTGGTCGCGATGCAAAGCGGCCTGCCGGTCAGTTCGATCACTCTTTTCGCGTTAGGCGGAGTTGCACAGATCGAGAAAGAGGCCGACAACGCGCGGACCGAATTCTGGCTGGGTATTATCGGCCCGATCACTTCGGCATTGATCGGGGCGTTCTGCCTTGCGACGGCGGTCATAGCGGGGTGGGAGTTCGGCGGCACGCCGGAAACTCCGCTTATCGCGATACTGGTCTGGCTCGGCGGCATAAATATCGGGCTTGCGATCTTTAACATGGTCCCTGGGTTTCCGATGGACGGCGGCCGGGTGATGAAGGCCGTGATCTGGCGGCTGACAGGAAACGAGTCGAGGGCGAAGAGGTGGGCGTCGATCATCGGCCAAATGATCGCGGTCGGCTTCATCGTTCTCGGCCTCCTCGCGTTCTTTAGCGGTGCGGGATTTGGCGGACTTTGGATCGCCTTTATCGGATGGTTCCTTTTGAACTCCGCACGGGCAAGCTACGTGCAATCAGACATGGCCGATCGGCTTCGCAATGTATTTGTGCGCGACCTGATGAGCAGGGACTGCGCAAGTGTCGATATTCGAACCAACCTGCAGGGCCTGGTTGACGAGGAAATGCTCCGCACGGGACAGCGATGTTTTATTGTCACGGACGGAACGGGGCCTGTCGGACTTATTACGCCAAACGAAGTTCGCGGCGTCGAACGCCCGATGTGGCCGATGAAGACCGCGGCGGATGTGATGCGTCCCTTTGAGACGCTCCATACCACCACGCCCGAGCGTCCAGCATTGGAGGCTCTCGAGATCATGGGAAGGGAAGACGTAAATCAGCTGCCGGTGATATCGAACGGCGATCTTCTTGGAATGATCTCTCGGGACAGGATCATCCGATATTTGGTCACGAAGCAGGAATTGAATATCTGAAACCGAAAAGACCGGCTAGCATGAGCTAACCGGTCTTGATCTTAATGGTGGCCAGGGACGGAGTCGAACCGCCGACACGCGGATTTTCAGTCCGCTGCTCTACCAACTGAGCTACCTGGCCGCGTCGCCTGCAAACTCAAGGCGAATTCACAATTCTAAAGAAGGGTAGCCG
>JAUCQE010000059.1 GCA_030372865.1 Pyrinomonadaceae bacterium | reverse complement strand
CATACGAGATACACAGCGCTGTCTCGTGGGCTCGGAGATGTGTATAAGAGACAGGGATGCGTGGGCTGCCGAGGTAGTCCGCGGTGGTATAGCTGACCTTCGGGGGTGACGGTGTCGCTATCGTCGAATACTCCCCGAGCAGTTTACCGTCGGCGTCGTAGACGAAAACGGTCAATTCGCCGGTCGAGGGGACGTGTTTCTTTATCCTGCGCCCGTCTCCGTCGTAAACATATTCGCCGACAGTCGAGACCGGGTTACCGTTCAGGTCGAGCGTTTCCACCTTAACCTGATTTTTCTCGCCGTCATAGGTAAACCGTCGGCTTTGCGGGTCGCGTATGGTGTTGCCGGATGGGTCAAAAACGTATCCGTCCGACGAACTCAGCCTATTGTCCGATGCATTTGCCGAGGGGTTCAGAACCTTCCGCAGATCGGCACATAATTCGGTGTTGTTGCTGCAGAGCTTATCAAACCCCTCGAAGGTGGTATTCGCTTCATCGAAGTTGCGATTGCCGTAGCGGTCAAAGGTGAACGTCTGCTGCCACGACGTGCTCCCGCCGATCGCTTCCGTAGCTTGTTTCAAGCGGTTCAATGAATCATAGGAATAGGTTTGCGTGGCGACAAAGCCGGGAGTTTGCCCGACGCTCGGGACCGTGATCGTCTGGCTCAGGACGTTGCCGTTGTTGTTCGCCCCGCCGTAGCCGTAATCGAGCTTCAGGAGGTCATGAGCCTGGGCACCGGTGCCGGTCGAGCCGAGTGCGATCTTTGCGGGCTGCAGCCTTGAGTTGAACACGGTCGATTCCCAGCGGCCGTTCCCGAGCTGCATCGAGGTGACGGCCCCGGCGGCGTTGTAGGTGAAATGCCGGGCGTAGTTCCAAAGGCCCGCCTGCGCCGCGCAGCCGGCGTTCGTCCCGGGCGTCGAGTCCAAACACCTTGCACTCTGCACCAGCGAAAGATCGCCATTATCGTCAAGCACGTTCTTCACCACCCGCCCGCTCGGATACCTCTGCTCCTGTCTCTTATACACATCTGACGCTGCCGACGAGTTCCGAA
>JAUCQE010000058.1 GCA_030372865.1 Pyrinomonadaceae bacterium | reverse complement strand
GCATAAAGCCGGCCCCGAGGGCCAAAAGGTACTTCAGCGCAGGCTTGTAATTCGAATGGAGCTTAGACGGGAAAAGGATCAATCCGCCGAGAACGTTGGCGGAAGCGGCGATGACGCCAAACATAAGCAACTGAAGAAGTACCGAGTCCATACCGCGGCTAGAATCTTCCAACTCTACAGTAATTGGCGGAGAAATAAAAATACCGGGAAATGTTAATTGATGTGGCTAAAGTACATCAAAATTATTTTAAGCACATGATTAATTTTCCCTTGACAGTCTTAAGGGGTCGGGCGTAATATTCTCATTGTTCTAAGGCGATTCATAAGTCCCACGAACTCGCGTATCGCCAGAACAATGAAGTAACCGTTTAAGTTGTTAAGCAGTTTTGGGCCATTTCGGCCCGGCAACTTCAGAGTGCGTGGGCAGGTCTTTTGTCGTTAGCAGGCGATGAGAGGCAGCGAAAGGTCACCGGCTTTTAATCCGAAAATAAGCTTTTTAGGACAAATTGGGACGTGCGCTCAACACTAGACGTGTGTCGAAACATCGGGATCTTTGAATATGCCGGTAGTTGAAGGCCAGGATGTGCATCGGACAGTAATGCTTGAAGAGACGATCGGTTTCTTTGAGCAGGTCGAGGACGGATGGGTCGTCGACGCGACGCTTGGAATGGGCGGCCATTCAGAGTTGCTGCTTGAACGCCGGCCGAACCTGCGGTTGTTTGGTATCGATCAGGATAGCGAAGCGATCGAGATCGCATCAAAACGACTGTCCCGATTCGGTGACAGGGTGCGGATCGTAAAGGCGAACTTCTCCGATATTGCCCGCATGGTTCGCGACGAGAAGATCGAACGCATTGCCGGTGCGATCGCCGATCTGGGGGTTTCCTCGCTGCAGTTCGACAGCGAATCTCGCGGATTCAGTTTTCGATTCGACGCACCGCTCGACATGAGAATGGACGCCGACTCCGACGACGAGACGGCTGCCGAACTGCTGGCATCGCGAAGCGAAGAGGAGATCGCGAACATCATTTACCCTGTCTCTTATACACATCTGACGCTGCCGACGAGTTCCGAA
>JAUCQE010000057.1 GCA_030372865.1 Pyrinomonadaceae bacterium | reverse complement strand
CGCAGCACGGGCCCAGTCACTTTGAGGGTCTGGAACGTTGTCGTCGTGCCGGTTGGACCGGTGTAATACTGTATGGACCGCACCGCTTTTACCGCATCACTCCCTTCCCGTGCGAGACCAAGTTCGCCCCATGCCCGTCTGCATTCTCTCCCGCTGGTTCTGACAGTCGCCGAATACTGCCACAATTGCGGCCTTCCAAATTCCACCATCACGTCAATGATCGCGGGAACCGTCAGTGTCTGTTCCGCCTTCATTTCTATCCGATTGATCATACTTCTGACCGCATCGGCATCGGATGCATTTGGGGCGACCTGCAGATACTTCCGATAGCTAGCTATTGCCTCGTTGTAACGTGCCGCTGTTTCCAGGACCTTTCCAGGGTTGAAATGGGCGGCCGGCCAGTCGGGTGCGAGAATCGTCGCCTGTTTGAATTCATTTATCGCCAGGTTCAGATCCTCCGGCGTTTTCGCGAGTTCGACCGCTGCCATTCCGCGGTCGAAATGCCGCCGGGCTTCGTCGGATTGGCCGACTGCCTGACTCGCAGAAAGAACAAGTGCCGAGGCCAGCAGAAGCATCGTCAATATCCGTGCCATTTCACACCTCACTTTTTCGGGATCGGCGGCAGCTTGTTCGCCTCCCAAGCCTGCAGGTTCTTTTCGTACTGCAGCATCGAGTGGCAGTCGAGGCTTGGGACCTTCGAGCAATCGAATCGGACGACCTCCAAACCGTATTGGCCGAGTTCACCGGTCATTGTTCCCTTTCTGCTGTCTGCCAGCGAACCAGAGATCATGGTTCTCCAAACTGCGGGGTCGCGCGTTCGGTTATCCACCCACGCCTTTATCGCTTCTTCGCCGGATGGGCGGACCGCCGGCGACGAAAAAGCCCACGAACCCGCCGGAACCGGATCGCCGTTGTTGATGAAGACCGTGACCTTGACACCGTTGTTCACCGAGAACTCGTACCACATCTGTGCCGCACCGGGATTGATCTGCGGGCCAAAAAGCCGAACTTCCCTGGCCCTGGCATCACCGCTGCGAAGAGCCGCCAAACAAAGCATCGCGCCGTTGCTGTGGCAGTCCAGCGTTTGGAAACTTTTTCCTCTGAGTTCCTTGAACATCTCCTGATGCTGACGCGAATACTCGCCGTATGTAACGCTGTCAAAAACGACACGTTCGGACAGGTCCTCCAAGGGCGTATGATATCGGGCAGCCGAGGCCACGAACGAATAAAGGTCGGGCGTGAACGGGATCGGTTCGTTTACACACGCTTCCGGATCCGTTTGGTCTTTGCAGTAATTCAAATGATCCAGATACGCCTCGCGGCGCATTGCCGTTAAGCAACCCTCGTCGCAATCCGCCTTTGGCCGCCTGAAGCCGAACGTCCAGGTCGTCCCGCCGACAAGGCCTCTGCCGTCGGTCGGCTGGGTTGTATCGATCACTTTCCCGCCGCTGTTCATCGGCTCAAAACGAGCCGTTTGCAAAGTGTACAAAAACTCAGAGGCTCGAATGGGCGTATCAGCAACGCAGTTACCCGCCGACAGCGTCGTTCCGGCAGGACACACCTTCGGCGTTGATGTTCCAGGTTTGAGGCTCAGGTTGACGGTGTCGGCTGGTCGGCCCGTTTTCAGGCTCTTCAACAATTCCTGTTTTGCGATCTCAAATTCCGCCTGTCTCTTTCTTCGTTCCGCCTCGGCGCGTGCAGCCGCGATAGCGGCCGAATTATCGACCGAAACTCCGCCCGTGCCCGGATTTACCGGCGGATTCGGATCTGATTGAGTATCTTGATTATTCGGAACGCACCGAGGCTGGCTGCTAGGGCTAGGGCACGTGCAGGTGTGCGTGGCCAGATAGCGTGCGAGTTCCCGGTCACCTGTTGCCAATTTCCAGGCCCGGATCGTTCCTTCACAATCGATGGTTTGGGAGTGAGCCGAAACAAGGGCAAAAATGCTAACGAATGACAAAACGAAAACTGAAACGATCCTGCGCAGGTACCATCGCATAGGAAGCACCTCTCTTTCGAACTGACGTCAGGCGAACGGCAACCGGGATAATTTCCACATCGGAACACGTACTTTCTCGCATTTCGCGAGCCGTTCGCTTCCCAATACCGTCCCGCCCGAAAATATCGCAATAGTCGTACCGTTTTATTACGTTCTCAGGCGATTACCTTTCATTCTTCTTCCGCCTGCCTGCCGGGACTGTCGTGCCCAAGTTTAGGGCCATTACGCCGTCTTCGATCTCGATCTCTGTGAAGGCCCGCACGAATCCGAACCTGATGCCGTAGAACCGGCAGAACGAGTTTGCCCTGATGACCCTGTGCCGGCCGTTCGAACGCTGCAGCACCGGAAACGCGTTTCTCGCATAGCGGTCCGATGGCTGGATGCCGATACGGCTGTTCAACCTGTCAAACATTAGGACGACCCAGTTCGGATCTTTCAGTGCCTCGACAGCCCGGGCTCCGAGCATGATCGAGCCCTTCTCGTCCATCGTGACCCAAAGCCTATTCGCCGTTTTCGGCCCCACCGGCGATTCTTCCCACAAACAATTTCTTTTCATTTCTCGATTGATTTCCATGTCTTTAGCCTCCGAACGATGTAACACGCGTTGTATTGTATATGCAACACCTGTCTCTTATACACATCTCCGAGCCCACGAG
>JAUCQE010000056.1 GCA_030372865.1 Pyrinomonadaceae bacterium | reverse complement strand
TTTCCGATCAATGGGCCGCACTCAAGTAAGCATTGGAACAGCGGTACTCAAATATGGTTCTCAATGATGAAGTAAAGGTAGCGATATTCGACTTCGCGGCCCGTTCCGATTTCACATCCACCGGCGGCGTGGTCGTCGATCTTGACGGCACCGCCGTTCATGAGGAAAGCGACCGCGTTTACATTCCGACGCCGGTAGAGCTTGCGCTGAAACAGCTCTACCAGCTCGGCCGGCCCGTCGTCCTCAATTCCCTTCGCTTCCCGCTTTCCGTTATGCGGACCTTCGGAAAGGAATGGCTCGCGATATCCGGTTCACCCATCCCGGTCGTGTCGATGAACGGCAGCCAGATCGGCTACGTAAAGTTCGATGAGAAAGACGAATTGTGCTTCGAGGAAATCGCGGCATTCCCGCTTCCGCCCGCTGAGATCGACGCTGTTCTTACGGGCGTTGATGCGCTCCTGGATGACGACATTCGCGACGTGCTTCTTTTTTATTATCCTCGGGATTGGAGAAAAGGCGAGATCATCTGGACGCCGGTCGCGGAAAAGGTTTTGCACGTCAAAGAGAGATATACTAGTGCCTCAGCCGTGACCGCTGTTGAGCCTGAAAAATTGCAGGAGGAGCTTCACAGCGAAGATATCTGCATGATCTTCCTTTTGATCGAGCGTCCGGCCGACGACCTAATGGCGTACCAGCATTCAAAGCCAAGCAGTTTCTTCACCCTTAAGGGCACCGACAAATTGACCGGTATGCGGCAGGCTGCCGAACATATCGGCTTTCATCTTCCGGCCTCCGTCGGCGCAGGTGACACACCGATGGACGTGTTCCTGAACGGCGTCGGCCTGGCGGTCCATGTCGGCCCGATGAACCTCGATTTTCGAGGCCTCCATAATACCGTCCGGGTTGCAAACTCTTTCGAACTAGGCGACCTGCTTTTCTACCTCGCCGGAATACAGGAGCACACTGATGAGATCAACAAGCGGGCCACCCGCGGCCCAGGTCAGTAAGTTCCGCGAAATGGCGCGCCGCGTCGTCGAGCACCACCTCGGGACAAAACCGGCCCGGCTGAACTATATGGATGCCGGGCTTTCGAACTTCGTTTTCGAAGCGAAGCATGACGAGGGGACGTTCATCGTCCGCATCAGTCCGGACAAATCCCGCATCAATGCCTTTATAAAAGAACAATGGGCAGAGCACGCTGCACGCAAAGCTGGTGTACCAACCGCGGAGATCCTTGAGATCGGCCTTTCATTGATCCCGTTTCCCTATATGATCTCGATGCGTGTCTTCGGAACGGAAGCGACATTCCATCCGCAACGAGACAAGATCCTGCGTGACCTCGGTTCATACGCGGCGGAGATAAACTCGATCAAAACGAAAGGCTTCGGCGAAACCTTCGACTGGTCAAAGAATCTGCTCTCGCGTAACGACTCGCTAAAAGATTATCTGCAAAACGAATATGCCTATGACGCAAAGCTTGACCTGCTCGAAAGGTCGCGGCTGATGCCCGCCTCGACCATTCGCGAACTGAAAAAGGTGCTCCGAAAAATGGAGGGCCTTCGGGCGAAGCCGACTCTCAACCACGGCGACCTGAGGCTGAAGAACGTGATCGCCGACGAGAACGGCAAGATCACGGCGATAATCGACTGGGAAAAGGCGACATCGAACATTGCTCCTTTCTGGGAGTTGTCGCTTGCCCTGCACGATCTCGGGATCGATTCCAAGCAGGCATTTGTC
>JAUCQE010000055.1 GCA_030372865.1 Pyrinomonadaceae bacterium | reverse complement strand
GCCGCCGCGGACACTCCGGTCTTTACCGAATATCGCGGCATTAAGATCGGAATGACGATGGACGAGGTCCGGGCAAAGCTCGGCGGCCCGAAAGAGAAATACGACTCAGAGGACGATTTCGAGATCTCGGCCAACGAGACCGCACGTGTCGTTTACGGCCCGGATAAGAAAGTCACAGCGATCTCGATAATGTATACCGGCGACCTCGCCGCTGCCCCGGCACCGAAAGCGGTAATGGGCGAAGCGATCGAACCGCGTGACGACGGCGGAATGTATAAGATGGTCCAGTACCCGAAACAGGGCTTCTGGCTCTCGTATTCGAAGACTGCCGGCGACACTCCGATGATCGTCGTAATGATGCAGAAATTGCCGACCGAGCAGTAAGCTGAACGGTCAAACTTACCGACGTTCCCTCTTGCGATAACTTCGTCGGATAGTACATTTACGCTTTTCGCCGGGCTCCTGTATATTAGACAAAATTTATGACTACCATCGGTATCCCCAGAGAGGTGCATCCGGGCGAGCGTCGTGTAGCCGCGACTCCGCAAACCATCCTTAAACTCAAGAAGCTCGGCTTTGACGTACTCGTCGAGACTGGTGCCGGCGACCAGACGAATTCGTCCGACGCCGCGTATCAGGAGGCCGGAGCGTCGATCGTCGCGGACGCGGAAACGCTTTGGGCTTCGTCCGACGTCGTGATGAAGGTCCGCCCGCCCGAGGACGGCGAGACCGACCTCATCCGCGAGGGAGGCTGGCTGGTCGGCTTCCTTTGGCCGGGACAGAATCGCGACATCGTCGACAAGCTTGCGAAAAGGAAAGCGACCGTCTTCGCGATGGACAGCGTACCGCGCATCACGCGTGCGCAGAAGATGGACACGCTCTCGGCGATGGCGAACATCGCCGGCTACCGTGCCGTCGTCGAGGCAGCCGCGCACTTCCCTCGTTTCTTCACCGGCCAGATAACCGCAGCCGGCAAGATCGACCCGGCAAAAGTGCTCGTCATCGGCGCCGGCGTCGCGGGCCTTTCGGCGATCGGTGCCGCAAAGGGTTTGGGAGCTATCGTTCGTGCATTCGACCCGCGTTCGGCGACCAAGGACCAGGTCGCCTCGATGGGTGCCGAGTTCCTCGAGCTAAATATAAAGGAAGAAGGCGAGGGCAAAGGTGGCTACGCCAAGCAGATGTCCGACGATTTTCTGAAGGCAGAGATGGCGCTCTTTGCCCAGCAGGCGATGCAGGTCGACATCATCATCACGACCGCTTTGATTCCCGGCAAGCCTGCACCGAAACTCATCACGACCGGCATGGTCGAATCGATGAAGCCCGGCTCGGTCATCGTCGATCTCGCGGCCGAACAGGGCGGCAACTGTGCCCTTACCGTTCCCGGCGAGGTCGTACGGCACAAGGGCGTCACGATCATCGGCTATACCGACCTGCCGTCGCGTATGGCGTCGATGTCCAGCCAGCTTTACGGCGCGTGCGTCACCGCACTGCTCGAAGAATTAAGAAACGACGAGGGCGAATTGTTTGCCGACCTCGACGACGAGGTCATCCGCGGCGCGATCGTCCTGGACAAGGGCAAGATGCTCTGGCCCGCTCCGGTCAAGGAACAGCCCGCTCCGCCCGAGCCCGGCGTGCCGACGAAAAGCACCGCCTCCGTCGCCGCCGCCAAGGCCGCCTCGGCAGGCCACGGCCACGGCGAAGGCGTCGGCATGAGCCCGTGGGCACTTGTCGCGATCGGCGTCGTCCTGCTCGGCCTCGCGTTCGTGATTCCGCCAAAGGCGGCATCGGCCGGGACCGATTTCCTGAGCCATCTGACCGTTTTCATACTGGCGATCTTCATCGGCTTCCAGGTCGTCTGGAACGTAAAACCGGCATTGCACACGCCGCTAATGTCCGTAACGAACGCCATCAGCGGCATCATCCTCGTCGGCGGCATGCTCCAGCTGACGTCGTCGTCGATGAACCTAACCGTCATCCTCGGAGCCATCGCCGTCCTCATCGCCGCCATCAACATCGCCGGCGGATTTTTGGTGACAAACAGGATGCTGGCGATGTTTAGGAAGTAATGGAAATGGAGCGACTTGCGCTGTCGATATTCCTGTTCGGGGTGATGCTTCTTGGTTCCTGCTCCCGGGATAAAAACGCCCTGCCAGTAGCCGAGGCGGCTGCAACAAATACAGCTATTGAGCGAATTTCTACGGTCGGATTTGAGCAGGTAATAAATACACCTGACGGTGAACGCGTGACGCTTACTGAGTTTATCGACATCAAGAACCTTTGTTTGGATTTTTCCTCATCGCAAAGGGAAATTTGCACAACGTCTATTGTCAACGCAAACCATCAGCCGTTTCACATCGTAGAAATCAGGCTCCGCGTATGCTCGGAGACACTTAGTCGTAACTGTATCGTTTTCGGCTCAAACCCACGAAATATTGACTTCCGTGAAGTTTATGTTCTCGACGACGACGGAAACGTAATCGACTTTGACGGTCAGCGTCTTATTGAGCCGCCGAACACTTGGACGGCCGAACCAATACGGCTAAAACTAACAGGCCGTGTCACTGTGATAAATGGAAAAGGAAAGCTCGTCGAGCCGATCGAGAGAATTGAAAAGGGGTGAAGACGGTTCATCGGACGAGAGCAATATCTAAATGCAACAAAGCCTCATCACAATCGCATACATCGCCGCGAGTGCGTTGTTCATTTTGAGCCTTGGCGGGCTTTCTCAGCAGGAGACGGCACGCCGCGGGAACATGTACGGGATCGCCGGCATGGTGATCGCGCTTATCGCGACGGCAGGAGCGATGAACACGGGCGGCCTGCCCGTGCTGATCGCAGCGTTGGTGCCGGGCCTCGTCATCGGTGCCATCCTCGCGAGCCGCGTGCAGATGACCTCCATGCCGGAGCTTGTCGC
>JAUCQE010000054.1 GCA_030372865.1 Pyrinomonadaceae bacterium | reverse complement strand
TATATATAAAGAACCTCGCGAAGAATTTGTCGTCGGCTGCTGAACGTGACAGCGAATGGGCCACACATAAAAGAGGATTCTTACAATTTAGTTAACACCAACGGCGGCGGGGCTTCACGACTTGAGCTTCGGCCGCCTTTGTTTTGAGGACGTGAAATGACACAGAAGAAATATTTGAAAGAATCGATCAAGCTGGGCGGCGAAGACCTCATCGTCGAGACAGGGAAGGTCGCAAAACAAGCTGACGGATCGGTAGTGATCCGCTACGGCGAGACGATGTTGTTGGTAACGGCGGTAAGCATGAGAACCGCCAAAGAAGGATTGGATTTTTTCCCACTGACGGTCGAATACCGTGAGTCGAGCTATTCAGCCGGACGTATTCCGGGCAACTATTTCCGCCGCGAGGGCAGGCCGAGCGAAAAGGAAGTTCTCACATGCCGTTTGATCGACCGACCAGTTCGTCCGCTGTTCCCGGACGGCTATCGCTTTGAGACGCAGATCGTCGGCACTGTGATCTCGGCAGACAGCGAGAACGACCCGGACGTTGTGGCGATCACGGGTGCGTCGTGCGCACTTTATCTTTCGGACATTCCGTTTCACACCCCGATCGCGGGCGTCCGCATCGGTTTGATCAACGGCAAGTATATCGTCAACCCGACGTATGACGAGCGCCGCGAGTCGGACCTGAACCTGGTCGTCGCCGGTACGGAAGAAGCGATCGTGATGGTCGAGGCCGAGGCGAACGAAGTTCCCGAAAACATCATGCTCGAGGCTTTGATGCTCGCCCATAAAGAGATCAAGCGGCTCTGCCTGTGGCAGAAGGAACTCGGCAAGGCCCTCGAGATCACCAAGCGTGAATTCGCTCCTGCCGCGATCGACGAGGCTCTTATTGCCGAGGTCGAAAAGAACTTCGGCGACCGTCTCCGCGCCGCTCTCGATACGACCGGCAAGGACAAACTGACGAGCTACGCAGAGGTCGACGCGTTGAAGAAAGAGGTCGTCGACAGCTATCCGGAAGACACCCCGGAAGTTCGCAGCATGGCCGGAAAGGCATTCTCGGTGCTCAAAGAAAAGATCTTCCGCGAAGACATGCTCGGCAACCGCCGCCGTCCGGATGGACGCCGGTTCTCGGAGATCCGCCCGATCACTTGCGAGGTCGGCTGGCTGCCGCGAGTTCACGGTTCGTCGCTCTTCACACGCGGCGAGACGCAGGCTATCGTCACCACGACGCTCGGCACAAAGATGGACGAGCAGTACATGGACGACATCGAGAAGGGCGAAGTGAAGCGCCGCTTTATGCTGCACTATAACTTCCCGCCGTACTCGGTCGGTGAGGCAGGCCGCTTCGGCGGAACGTCACGCCGCGAGACCGGTCACGGAAACCTTGCGCGCCGCGCGATCGAGGCAGTGCTGCCGGACGAAGCCGATTTCCCGTACACGCTCCGCATCGTTTCCGACATCACGGAATCGAACGGTTCTTCGTCGATGGCGTCGGTCTGCGGCGGCATCCTGAGCCTGATGGACGCCGGTGTGCCGATCAAGCGTCCGGTCGCGGGCGTTGCGATGGGCCTCGTGATGGAAGGGAACCGCTACGCGATCCTAACCGACATCGCCGGTGCCGAAGATCACTACGGTGACATGGACTTTAAGGTGACCGGGACCAGCGAGGGCATTACCGCCCTGCAGATGGACATCAAGATCACCGGCATCAACGCAATGATCCTGCAGGAAGCCCTCGAGCAAGCGCGAAAGGGCCGTATGCACATCCTCGGCGTGATGGAAGAAGCGATCAGCACACCGCGTGAGGAGATCTCGCCGTACGCTCCGCGTATCATCACGATGAAGATCAATCCGGAGAAGATTCGCGACGTGATCGGAAAGGGCGGTTCGGTCATCCGTTCCATCACCGAAGAGACCGGTGCGAAGATCGACATCGAGGACGACGGTACCGTTATGATCGCGACCGCCGACGGCGAGGCCGCACAGGCAGCGATCGCACGCATCAAGGCACTTACTGCGGAAGCAGAGATCGGCGAGACCTATCTCGGTACGGTTTCGCGCATCGTTGATTTCGGTGCTTTCGTTGAGATCCTTCCGGGCCTCGACGGGCTGCTGCATATTTCTGAGATCTCAGACCGCCGCGTCAAAGACGTTCGCGATGAGCTCAAGGAAGGCCAGCAGATCATGGTCAAGTGCATCGGCAAGGAAGGCAACAAGATCAAGCTTTCCCGTAAGGCGATCCTTGCACAGGAAAAGTCCGCCGGAAACGGTGACAGTTGCGAATAGGCGCATTCACATGACTTGGAAAAAGGACGGCCCGGGCCGTCCTTTTTCTTTACGTTGCAGCGAAGTTATCGGTGAAGCAGGCCCGAAAGGGCTTCATTAACGCGTTCGCGGATCTGCGGCAGCGGATCGTTCGCCTTTCCTAAGACGGCATTGAAAAGCGCGACCAATGGAACGCCGGACCCGATCTCGATCTGTTTCCTCACGTAATCGGAATTTCTCAGCAAGGTCTCGATCGATGCCTCGACAGCTGCCGACCTTACTTCAGTATCACGATCGTCCAAAAGCCGGCGTTCGATATCGATCGCACCGTAGAGCGGACGATAATAATGGCCGGGCAGCGAGGCCTTGCAGGCTTCAAGGGCGAAGAGCCGGACCTGTTTATCTGCGTTCTCTGCGAGTGCACGGAGTATCCGTCCGCTTCGTTCCCGAAGCCCGATCAATAGCTCTAACGAGGAACCGCGGCCGAGACGGTCCGGGACCAGCAGTTTGTCGATAATCAGAGCCATCTCGGCTTCGTCGGGTTCGGCCGTGCGGAGCATCATGTCGATACGTGAGCACGCGTCGTCCGCATAGCGGCGCGGATAAAAGCACATTTCGCCTTCGTGAATATATTCCTCGGTCGAGTCGAGAGCGGTATCCAAAAGCTGAGAGAGTTCCGGCATTCGATCGTAGCGGGTGCTCATTGTCATATTTTAGCTGCCCGATGCCTTTTGAGCGAAGCCCTTTTGTTTTACCATTTTAAGTTTGATTCTCTTCTGATTAGAATAGTGTTTTATGTCTGCACCAAACATCGAGACCATCGTTTCACTTGCTAAACGCCGCGGGTTTGTTTATCCGGCCTCCGAGATCTACGGCGGCCTTGGGTCTTCGTGGGATTACGGCCCGCTGGGCGTTGAACTGGCAAACAACATCAAGAAAAGCTGGTGGAACTGGGTCGTGTACGAACGCGACGATATCGAGGGGCTCGATTCCTCGATCATCCTCAACCGCAGCGTGTGGAAATATTCGGGACACGAGACGACTTTCTCCGATCCGCTGGTGGATTGCCGCGAATGCAAATCGCGTTTGAGGCAGGACAAGCTCGATCAGGACGCAGACGGCAAGTACATTTGTTCGAACTGCGGCTCAACAAATTTGACCGACCCGCGGCCTTTCAACCTGATGTTCCGCACGATGATCGGTGCGGTTTCCAGCGACGACGATCCGGCGGCACTGGCTTACTTGAGGCCCGAGACAGCACAGGGAATCTTTATCAATTTTAAGAACGTGCTTGACACGTCGCGGCGAAAACTGCCGTTCGGTATTGCCCAGATCGGTAAGGCATTTCGCAACGAGGTAACGCCCGGAAACTTCATCTTCCGCACGCGTGAGTTCGAGCAGATGGAGATCGAATATTTCGTGAAGCCGGAAGAGGCGGCGAAGGCTCATCAAGAGTGGATAGATGGGTTTGACGAATGGCTCGGTTCGCTCGGTATCTCGGCCGAAAACCTGAAGCACTACGAGCAAGAGAAGCACGAACTTGCTCACTATTCTGAAAGAACGGTCGATATCCTGTATCGCTTTTTCCCCGAACGTGAAGACGAGGCAAAGCAGTGGGATGAGCTCATGGGCATTGCGAACCGGACGGATTACGACCTTCGCGTGCACTCGAAAAAGCCCGAGGATGCCGAACAGAAGCGGATCAATCCCGACTCGACCGAGGACCTTTCGTATTTCGACACGGCGACGAACGAGCGTTTTTACCCTTATATCATTGAGCCCTCGACCGGCGTGAACCGGACCTTGCTGGCCGTGATGATGGACGCTTATACCGAACGCACGAACGACAAGGGCGAGACTCGCGTGATATTGAAACTGAAGCCTGAGATGGCACCGATCAAGGTTGCCGTGCTGCCGCTCGCGAAAAACAAACCAGAGATCGTCGAGATGGCGAAACGGCTGAAAAAGGACCTGCAGCCGTCAATGCGTGCCGTTTATGACGATACCGGCGGCATTGGGAAACTATACGCGCGTCAGGATGAGATCGGCACGCCCTTCTGCGTCACCGTCGATCACGAATCCCTCGAAGACAACGCCGTTACGGTACGCGATCGCGATACGTGGGAGCAGGAGCGCGTCAGTGTTGATTCATTGAAGAGCTATTTAGGGGAACGGCTAACGATCTAAACTTATGCAGACAGCCGACAATGACGATCGTGTTCGAGAACTTGGAAGGACATTAACGCGTTAGAGCGGGCCGCCACTCCTGCTCTTTATTCATGTCGTTCGCCCGAGCGTTGATCGCCGAAGCCAAGCTGGTCCAGTAGCTCAGCCACGAGTTCCACGGGGCTGGCGGTTACATCAAAAAGCTCACCTAGGCCCGCGTTGTCGCGGCGGTACAAAATCTGTCTCTTATACACATCTGACGCTGCCGACGAGTTCCGAA
>JAUCQE010000053.1 GCA_030372865.1 Pyrinomonadaceae bacterium | reverse complement strand
GTCACGATGTGGTCGTTGGCTCCGGGGATCATTTGCAGCATTATACCGCCGGCGGCGGTGACGTAGGGTTCGGCATTCTGTAGCAGCACGCCGAGCAGGACGGCGGACGGGATCTGTTCGGATTTTGCGAGGTAATAGGCGAAGTCCTCGGCGATCTCGCCGGAGACGATCGGCACGGAGCCGACATATGGGTCGGGCCGAAAGCCGATATCGAAACCGGCCTCGCGGATGACGTAGAACGTTCCTTCGCCGATGATGCCGCTGACGTCGAACTTGCCGTCGCCGCGAGCGGGCATCTCAACGACCGGGTTTTTTACATAGCCGCGAACGGTGCCTTCTTTGGTTGCCTCGGCGACGATGCCCTCGACCGGGCCGCGGCAATCGATGCGGGCGGTGAGGCGGTCGAAATCCTTGATGGTCGAGCCGAGCAGCAGGGTTCCCGTCAGCATTCGCCCGAGAGCGGCGGAGACGGTCGGTGAGGTCTGGTGGCGGCGGACCGCCTCGGCCGTGATATCAGTAGTGATCGCCGCAAGCACGCGGACCGTGCCCCCGGCGGCCATTCCGTGAATCAATTTATCCATACTTCAAGTTTCGGGAATGCCCTGCCGGAAAGTCAAACTTGTGCCCGCCGCCCGCTCGCGGCCTAACCTAATGCGTAACCTTAAGTTAAGCCTGTAAATATTAATATTAAGGTTTTTACCACAATATCTTGTGCTCTTTTTTGTTGACAACACCATATTTCGGGAATAGGATAGCGAATAGACGTATTGATATCCCACGCCGACTTGAGCAGTAATCGATCAAACCTGCATACACCCCAAGCAAATAATGTCGCAGTGAGGGACCGGTGGTAAAATAATGGTTTCGCTACCTGGAAAGCCCCATGCGTTCGGAGGAGACGAAGGCAATTTATGAGCACAGTATTTGAATCCACTGCAGGAAACCTCGCCCCCAAAACAAATGGCAACGGCGCCGGAACGGCAACACGGCGCAACATCCGCCCCTTAGGGCTGAACGCTCAAAAGGTGATCGCAAAGCGGTACTCGATGAAGGACGAGCACGGCGAGGCGATCGAGACATGGGAAGACATCGTCCGCCGTGTGGTCGGGCATGTTTCGACCGCGGAAAAGGACCCGGAGCGGCAGGTGCAGTTCTATAACGACATGACGGCCGTAATGCTCGACCGCGAGTTCGTGCCGAACACGCCGTGCCTTGTGAACGCAGGCAAGCCGAAAGGGCAGCTTGCAGCGTGTTTCGTGCTGAACGTCCCGGATTCGATCGAGGGCATAATGGAGCATGCCCAGAATGTCGCGATCATTCACCAGACCGGCGGCGGTACGGGCATGACCTATGAATTCCTTCGGCCGGCGGGTTCGATGGTGAACTCGACGCGCGGCGTCGCGAGCGGCCCGGTCTCGTTCATGAACATCGTGAACCAGACGACCGAGGTCGTAAAACAGGGCGGCGTAAGGCGAGGCGCGAACATGGGCATCCTGAGCGTATCGCACCCGGATGTGCTCAGGTTCATCCACGCAAAGAACGACCAGACGAGCCTGACGAATTTCAACATCTCGGTGACGGTGACCGATATGTTCATGGACGCGGTTGACAACGGCGTTTGGTTCCAAACGGAATTTGACGGCGAGCCGTGGACGCAGGCAGTTCACGACCCCGTGACCGGGAAGGACTATGCGGTCTATCGCCGGCCGGACGCCACGGCGGCGACCTTTGCGGACAAGCTTGCTTTCGAGACGGCGGACCTTTCGGACTGCACGATCGAAGAACCGCCGATGCCGGGAATGGTCTATGCACCCGACATCTGGAACCGCATCATCGCCTCGGCGCATAAATATGCCGAACCGGGCATCATCTTCACCGACGAGGTGAATCGGCACAATCACATGATTGCCTCGATGGGGCCGATATTCGCCTGCAATCCGTGCGGCGAGCAGATGCTGCATTTCAACAATTCGTGCAACCTGGGCTCGATAGACGTCGCGAAGTTTTACAGCGGCGAGGGCTCCGATGCGGATACGGCAGTGGATTGGGACCGCCTGGCACAGGCGACGCATCTTTGCACGCGGTTCCTGGATAACGTCGTGGATGCGGGCTACTTCCCTCTTCCGGAGATCGACGACGTCGTGAAACGAACGCGGCCTGTCGGGCTCGGGATCATGGGCTTTGCCGATCTTTGCTTAAAGCTCGGCGTCACCTACGGCAGCGACGAATCGCTGGCATTGATGGAAAAGGTGATGGGCTTTATCAGGCGTGAGTCGTGGATGGCGTCGCTCAAGCTCGGCAGCGAAAAGGGCGTGTTCCCTGAGTTCGAGGCGAACCGCGACGCCTATGCGAAGTTCCTTTACGAAGAGGTCGGCATCTCTCGCGACGTGCCGTTAACGCCGAGGAATTACGAGGTGACGACCATCGCCCCGACAGGAACGATCTCGCTGGTGGCGGAAACGTCGTCGGGCATCGAGCCGAATTTCTCGTGGGCATACGTTCGGCAGGACACGCTCGGGACGCGGACATACGTTCATACGGAAGCCGCACGAGCACTCGGCGTCGAGGTCGACCAGACAGATGAGGATTCGATAAAGTCGGCGGCGGAATACGTCGTCGAGCACGAATCGGAACTGCCGTCGGAGTTCATCTCGGCGATGGAGATCGGCTCGGTGCAGCACGTAAAGGTGCTGGCGGCGGCACAGCGGCACGTTGATAATTCGATCTCGAAGACCTGCAACGGTGCGAAGGACGACACGCTGGAATCGGTGGATGAGCTTTATCATCTGGCACGAAAGCTCGGCTGCAAGGCCGTCAGCTATTACCGCGACGGCAGCCGCGAAGGCCAGGTGCTGAACGCGATGTCGTCGAAGGCGGACGCGGAGAAGAAAGAAGAAGCCGCGGCAGCGGTCGACGGCAAGGCGGTGATCCATCCGCGGGTCGAGCGGCCGCGTGAGCTTCAGGGCTCGACGTGGCGGATACCTTTCGACACGCAGAACCTATACGTTACGGTGAACCACGACGGGCAGCGGATCCTTGAGGTCTTTGCCGCCGGGCCGATCAGCGAAGGCGTCGGACTGCTGGCGTCGAAGATGCTCCGCGGCGGATTTGACGTTTCAGAGGTCGCACGCAGCCTTAACAAGGTGACCGCGACCCACGCCGTTTGGTTCAACGAACGCCTACTCACCTCGCCGGAACAGGCGGTTGCCGAATGCCTGTTGCTTATCGACCGAAGGCTTAGGAACCTGCCGGGCTCGGAACGGCAGATTAGCAAGATGGCGACGGAAGAAACGGTGAACGTGCCGGCGGCGGTCATGGGGCAGATGAGCACGCTGATCGGCGAGTGTCCGGAATGCCGCGGCCAGCTTGAGCATGCATCGGGCTGCGATTTCTGCCGCGACTGCGGTTATTCAAAGTGCAAGTAAAAGGTGATATCACCGAATAGGAAAAGGGCGGCCATTGCGAGCCGCCCTTTCTTTTTGTGTTCGGTTCCGAACTACGGTACGTAGGCCGCGGGCACCGGGTAATCGGTCGGTGCACCGAAGTTAACGATCATGGTCCCTGCCGACGAGCGGCTCGAGTACCACGTCGATGCCGCCGGCCTGAAGACCGTGAAGTCGGCACGGCCGTCGCCATCGTAATCGCCCGGTGCGGGAATGTCGCCGGTGATGCCGAACGGAGCCGAGTAGTAGCTGTAATCCTCGCTGCGGAGGACGAACCACTCACCCGACGAAGGCCGCCAGATGGCGATGTCGGTCTTGCCGTCGCCCGTAAAGTCGGCCGCGACCGGTTTGTCGGTCGCCGTTCCGAACGTGGCGGCGATAATGCCGGCGGTCGAACGGTCGAGCCACCATTCGGCGCCGCTTACGCCGTTCGGGCGGAAGACCGCGATGTCGGCCTTGCCGTCGCCGTCGTAATCACCGACCTGCGGGATGTCGCCGGCGGCTCCGAAGCCCTTGATATCAACGCCACCGGACGACTTGCGAATGTACCACGTCGTAGCGGACGAGCGGAATATCGCAGAATCCGCCTGGCCGTCGGCATCGAAATCGCCAGCGAGCGGAATGTCGCCCGCGGCACCAAACGGGTATGAATAGAAGCTGAAATCCTCGCTCCGCATGACGAACCACTGGCCGTCTCGCCAAATGGCGATGTCGGTCTTGCCGTCGCCTGTGTAATCGGCCGGCACGATCTCATCCGTGCCCGCTCCGAACTGGAACGCGCGGTTGCCGCCGTCGGAGCTTCTGAGATACCACCACTCGCCGACCGACGGACGGAAGATCGAAACGTCGGTCTTACGGTCGCCGTCGAAGTCAACGTGAGCGGCACCAGCCGGTGCGCTCGATTCGCCAAAGATGGTGAACGAGAAAAGACGCGAAACGGAAAAACCGTTCGCCGCCGCGGCGTCGGGGATATACCAGCGGCCGTAGAACGTAGTGCCGACGATCGCCTGCGTATCGGGGATCGCAAAGTTGTACGAACCGCGTCCGCCGGCGGAGAGCGTCGTGGTGCCGCGGACAAGGCTGCCGGCCGCCGGGATCGAGGTACCGAGTCCCGGATCGACATTGCTGATCACGACAACGGCGTTCGCTCCTGCAGCACCGCCAGCGACCGCAACGGTAAAGCTCGGGTTGCCGACGAGCGGCG
Source organism: Pyrinomonadaceae bacterium (assembly GCA_030372865.1). GTDB lineage: Bacteria > Acidobacteriota > Blastocatellia > Pyrinomonadales > Pyrinomonadaceae > OLB17. The sequence continues at coordinate 115 of JAUCQE010000053.1, read as the reverse complement.
GTTCGAGAGCGATCGGGTTCGGCACGACGCCGCCCGTTCCCGCACGGCCAGTGTCCGAAATGACCGGTACTCGGTTCGACTCGGTATAAAGCTGCGGGCGGTCAAAGGGCGGAAG
>JAUCQE010000052.1 GCA_030372865.1 Pyrinomonadaceae bacterium | reverse complement strand
CATACGAGATACACAGCGCTGTCTCGTGGGCTCGGAGATGTGTATAAGAGACAGATTATCTACTTTCATCACCGCCTGGCGGTTCTCGGGAGAAAGCGGGCCGAAGTTGTGTCCGTTGTCGTCCACGTCGGAGAAATACGTAGCGATAAAAACCGGCCGTTCGGGCTTCGGTTTGTCCAGCCACGATAAAACTGTGTCCACGCGCTCTTCGTGCGGGGTTTCGTGGTTGTAGGGAAGCCAGTACCGCGGCTGCATCTCCTGTATCTTTGCTTCCGAGCCCGGCCAGAAGTACGCGGCACCGATCTTTCCTTGTTTCTGGACGGTATTCCAAACAGGTTCTCCGCCCCACCACATCGGATCGGAAACTTCCTCGCGAATACTCAAGCCGAAGACGCGGCCGGTCGCCCGGTCGAGCATATTGTTCTCAAACAGGCCGTGGTTTCCGGGAAACAAACCCGAAACTATCGTGTAGTGGTTCGGGAATGTCTTTGTCGGATACGCGGGTTCCATATATTTCGCACGGGTTCCTTTCGCAATGAGGGAATTGATCACCGGCGGCTGAAACCGTTCCGGAAAATCCCAGCGGAATCCGTCGATAGATATCAGGATAACCGTCGGTTCAAGATCTGTTATCTTTTGCTGCGGAAATGCCTGCGCAGCAAATAAAAGAACGAGAGCGAAAACTGCGGACCTTATACGCCAAGTAGATACACGTTTCATAAATGTATTTTCAAGAGGTGAAAACACGCGGGAAACACATTAATATTTTATTGAGTTTTAGATCTAACATCCCCATTCTAGGAGAACTAAGTGAAAAAGACTAAGAACACGACGTGGGTTGTAACATCCCTGTGCGTTTTGCTGCTTGCAATGTCGGCCTGCGAGCAAAAGACAGATAGTGTTCCGCCGGTAAATACCGCGGCGGGTAATGCAGGAAACTCTGCGGCGACATCAAACACGAAACCGGCTGATGCAAAACCTGCCGCGGCATCCGAGACCGAGATCGCGGGTGATTACACCGTTTCCGGAACAAACGAGAGCGGCGGCGGAGCTTATACGGGCGATCTTAAGGTCACCAAGCGCGACGCTGTCTATCAGTTTTCCTGGCAGAGCGGCCCGAACACCTATGACGGGGTCGGCGTAAGGATCGGAAACGATGTGGCGGTCGCATTTACCGAAGGATCGGACGGAAAAGGTTGCGGCGTTGTTCTCTACAGTATCGGCGCGAACGGCGATCTTGACGGAAAGGCCGGATATTGGGGAGTTAACAACGCGGAGATGGAGACCGCAAAGCGCGAAAGCGGAACGGGGCTTGAAGGAAAGTATAAGGTCTCCGGAAAGAATACGGCGGGAAATCCATATACTGCCGACCTCTCAGTGAAAAATGACGGAGAAGGATACGGATTTGAATGGTCCGGCGGAGTTTCTTTAACCGGTTTTGGAGTGCAGAGAGGAAATACCGCAGCCGTAGGATTCGGCGGACAAAGGTGTGCCTTTGTTCTTTACGAAGCAAAGCCTGACGGAACTCTTGAAGGAAAATGGGGAAGCCAGAATTCCAAGAGCTTCGGCACAGAGACGGCAAAACGTAAGTAAAACCTTATCTTCAACGTAAAACGACGAGGCGGTACACTGCAGAGTTCTGCGATGCCGCCTCGTTGTTCTTCATAATCGGCATAAAGACGGATATTTCATCGGGCTAACCCGGCCGAGAAGACGGACGAATAAAAGTATCAAGGCCGCTCCGGAATGTCTTTGCACATTGGAGCGGCCTTTTATTTATTGTTCGAGGTCTCTTACGCCTTTGAATCCTTCATCAAAGAATGCACGGGCGAAGGACATTGCCGGCGGAATGCCGTTCAGGTGGTTGAGTTCGGGATCTCTTATAAGCTTTCGGCGAAGTATGTCTCGCGAAACGCCTCTTTTTCGCATCGTGTTATAGGCGACGGCGGTGTTTTCCTGGCTTACGACCGTGTCGCCGTCTATCGCGAGAAGCAGCATCGGATTCCGGGGCGTCCAATTATAGACATTGTTCTCCTGCAGTATTCTTACGAACGCATTACGTCGGTCATTCCTCTGCATCGCCCGCAAAAAATCAGGCTGGAGAACGTTTGAGAGACGGTTTTCTGACCTTGTGAGGGTCGTAATTATCCCGATGTTCTTGATAAGCCCGTCATCGGTCGGCCCGCTCCTGTATTTCAAAGCAAGATCTGTCGCAAGGGTGTTGCGATAAAAGTCTCGCCAACGCATGCCTTTCTCGTTAACAAGAAAATTTACGGCATAGGAGGTCAAATATATCCTCAGGATAAACGGAACCTGTTCGCCGGTATCTTCGAGCATCGACTTGCGGGTAACGCCGGAAAGATCGTAAGGCCCGGCTGCCGGAGCGGAAGCCGTGACCCTGTATTGACGGCCCGTATATGCCTGAAGAGCCTGTGTAAGTGCCATCGCGACACCGCCGCCTTCGGAATAGCCGGTGATGAAGAGGTTTTGGCCGATGTTATAGCTCTTTTGGCGTGCAAGGGCACGGGCGGCGGGAATGATATCTACTCCCGAGCGTGCATTTACTTTGCTAAGCGGATAAGGATGTGCCGCTTTGTGATCGCCGAGGCCGATATAGTCGGGCAAAACCACCGCGTAGCCGCCGCCGGTAAAGCCCGTGATCGCCGCGAGCGTTTCCGCCTCTTCGCTGCCGGGTTTGAACCGCGAAGGCGAACGGTCGCGGTCGACGGTCGTTCCGTGGCAATAGACGACAAGCCCTTTTGGAGCCCCGCTAAGAGGCCACGCGACCAAACCGGTAAGATTTGCCGGCCGGCCTTTGGCATCTAGCGATGTGTAGGTGATCTTG
>JAUCQE010000051.1 GCA_030372865.1 Pyrinomonadaceae bacterium | reverse complement strand
AGCAGCCAGTTCGATTCGTACAGCCATCCGCGCCATAGCCAAACGGCCGCAATGACCATTACGGCGATAAAAATGGTTCCGAGGCCGACCATGATATGGAAGCTGTAGTAAAGCAGCGGAATGTTGTCGGGATGCTGGTCCTCGGGGAATGCGTCGAGGCCGCGAACGTGTGCGTCCCAACGCTGGTAGGTTATGAAGCTAAGTGCGTTTGGAATGATGATCGCGTTATCGAGACGCTTTTTCTCCATGTCCGGCTGTCCGATCAGTGCGATGCCCGCACCTGCTTCGCTGTGAAAGAGGCCTTCCATCGCGGCGAGGGTTACCGGCTGATGTTTTGCGACCATTCGGCCTTGCAGGTCACCTGAAGGAAAGAGCATCCAGATACTGCTGATGCAGCCGGCCATAACGCCTGCCTTTACGAACATTTTTCCAAACTCGACCTGACGACGGGAAAGCACGTAAAAGGCACCGAGAGCCGCAACCGCGAATGAGCCGGTAACGAACGCTCCGCCCATGTTGTGAAGGTATTGATAAAATGCCCAGTCGTTAAAAACAAGCGATGAGAAGCTCGACAGCTGCACCGAGCCGTCTGCCATCGTCTCGTAGCCGATCGGCCGCTGCATCCATGCGTTGGTCGCGATGATGAACCAACCCGAAAGCCAGGTGCCGATGAAAAGCAGAAACGCCGAAAGCCAATGCAGTGCCTGGCCGAGCCGTTTCTCGCCGAATAGGAAAAGGCCAATGAACGACGATTCGAGGAAGAACGCGAACGTGCCCTCCATCGCGAGTGTCTGGCCGATGACGCCGCCGGCGTACTTTGAGAACGCGGCCCAGTTCGTTCCGAACTGGAACTCCATCGGAATTCCTGTAACGACGCCGAAAAGAAATGTGATGCCAAGGATCTTTCCCCAGAATCGCGCGGTCTCGTTCCAGCGTTCGTCTTTCTTCCAGATCGCGAGCGTCTTGAAGATGACGATCAACGGAGCGAGTCCCATTGTTAGTTGGGGAAAAAGGTAGTGGTAGGTGATCGTAAATGCGAATTGCAGACGATCGAGGGTGAGTGCTTCCACGGCATGTCCTCCATGTTATGCAAATGGTATTTACCACCGTTGCAGGATACGGTTGGCCGTATTACGAGAGCATAATGCTCCTGTTTCGGAAGAAACACAAGAGGTGCACAAAGTAAGGCAGGTTAATACTTACGTCGAGGCAGCTAATAACTAAACTAATACCTTACGTCGGCTCAGCGGAGCCCGAGCTGGCGGCGGAGGGCAATTATTGAAGGGTCCGCGGAACGGGCCGAGTTCGCTGTAAACTTGCGGATGATATCGCGTGCCTCGTCCGGACGGCCCGTTTCCTGAAGAAGCGTGCCGAGAAGGAACTGCGAGCGCATGCAATCCGGCCGAGAGGAGGAATCGACGAAGGGCTGAACTTCGCGAAGAGCGCTTTCCGCGAGCTCGCGGCGGCCCGTTGTGTAGTAAATGACTGCGAGATTGGTCTTCATTTCGCAGGCTGCGAACGGATGGATCTCCGAACCCTTCTGCAGAAGCTGCTCGCCATCCGCCGCACGCCCTTGCGAGGCGAGGGCGACCGCACGATTCTGAATTGCGGTCGGCGAAGGCAATAGCGGCGACGCGGCAATGTATGGAGCATCGCCGGGTGCGTACGCGCGTACGTCGGCTATGATCCATTGAAAGTCGCGAATCTGACGCAACGCAGCACCGTCCCGCTTTTCCCCGGCGGCCGCGATGAACGGCGCGAGCCGGTCGTTCGGGTAGAAGTACCTTTCTGCAATTGTCGCACGCCGGAACTCGGCTCCCTCGCGATCTGCCAACCCCGGAATAAATATGTAGGCCGTGAACACCACAGTCGCGCCGGCAAGACCGAGTGCAAAACGTCGTGGCCGCCTCATTGACCGGCTGACAATTATAAGAACGCCGATGAACGCCCCGATCAACGGCACCAACGACCAGAAAGCAGAAACGCCTGCGAACATAGCCAGGTTCGGGGTGAACCAATTTTCTTGCCACAACAACGCGAACCAGAAATCGTTGTGCGGATAGCTGAACTCCGGCGGCGCGAACGGGAACGTCAGCACCGGGAGCACACAGAAAAAGAACGAAAGGCCGAAGAGCAGCCCTTGCCAGATATTCGATGACTCGTAAAGCTCGCCGTCAAAGACCGAATCGAGCATCAGCGGCAATACCAACACAAGATACCTTGCGCCTGCAGACCATCCGCCGTGAGCCGCCCCGTGGCCGCAGAGAACAATAATTGAAACGACGATAGCCGCGAACTTTACGCGGTGGCGAAGGGTTTTCCGCTCCGGCGACCTGTAGAGCGAGAGCATCGCGAGAAGCAGAATTGGCGAAAAGAAGAACAGCCCGCGTGACGGAGACCCGAGCAGCAGCCAAATGGTGGAAAGGGTCGGAAACCCGATCCCGAAAACTCCACGCGAAGCCACTTCGGCCCATTCCGGAAAACTTTCGTGAGCGTACGACATCGAGAAGGGCGAGCCGAACAGCGAATTGTTGTAAAGCAGAAGCATGATCGCGAACGGCAGCCCGCCGATCACGAAATATGCGACACGGGCAAACCGTTCTCGTTTGTCCGTGAACAAAAGGCCGATGCCGAGAATGGCGACCACGAATACCGCGGTGAACTCGGAAATTACAGCCATTCCGGCGAGCAACCCGGCAGCTAGGCTTGGCCCCGGCGTAAGATACCGAGCGTCGAAAAGCAGCCGAAATGCCATGTAGACCAGGACGGCCGCAAACACGTGCGAGAAAAAGAGAAGGCTGTAGATGAAAAGCGGCGTAGCGAACAAGAGGCTACCGAGCCCGATCGCATCCACCTCTCTGAAATAAAGCCAGACGCCGAGCAGCAGCAGCGGAAGCGTTGCGAGCGCAAGCCGCATAACGTACCAGCTGATACGGATGTTTGACGAATCGGGCGGACCGACGAAGATCCGGGCGATGCCGTAAACGGGTGCGGAAAGGACTGCGGTGCCGGGAGCCTTGTTAGAGTATGTGCGGCCGTCAAACTTGGCAGTGTCGGGGTTCGGCCCGATAAGCGGCTCGGTCGACGATATCTCGAACCCGCCGTTCTCGACCAGCGAAGCGGCCGTGGCCCATCTGGTGAGTTCATTTGCGGAGCCGCCGTGCGGGAAGATCGGGACAAGGTACACCGCGATGGCAGCGTACAAAAGTATCAGCAATGCACGGCCATCATTTACCACGCTTTTGCGCCGCGTTCACAATATCGCCCATGTTCTTTACCGGTACGGCACTAGGGTCGGCCGTCGTAAAGGTCAGCCGGTCACCCTGGCGGATAAAATTGCGGCCATTCCATTTATAGACGGTCCGGGTGAAGTGCGTCGGGCAGCAGAGCTGTTCTTCATCTCCGGTTATCTTGCCGGTCTCGACCTCGCCGAGCATATAGCGGTCCTGCCCATACAGCTCTATCAGAAGCATCCCGTTCTCCGGGCGGATGTCCTTCAACCCGCCGTCGGCACGGTCGCCGGTGCGGAAATACCAGAGCAGTTCAGGTTTTTCGTCCTTCCACTCGTAAACGTAAATTATCTGCGGAATGGCGTTGCCGGTCGTCTCGATCTTGAGTACGACGATAGCCTCGTCGACACCGTCGCCCGTCACGTCGAAGTACTTAGTTGCGACGTGCGAAAGTCCGATACGCCGTTCCGTACGTGCCTTTACCTTTTCTTCATCCGGCATATCCTCGCTGATCGGGACGGAGACCGGGTCGAGGCGGCCGTCGACGAGTTGCGACTCGCTGCCATCCGGATTCTGCCAGCCACGCGGTAAGGGATAAGTGTGGTTCTTGAAGTCGAACGAACCGAGCGGGGTCGCGGAAGAAACGAACCGCTGGTCCGTGATCTCGGCCTGCAGATCAGGCATCAGCGGGCTTGGCTCGGGAGCCGGCGGGGCCGGTTCCTGCATCGCCGCATTGGCTTGGATAGCCTGCGGCTGATAAGTGTCCGCGGTCGAGACCGGCTCGACACCGCAAGCGGAAAACAGGAGTGACGCCGCGAGGAAAACAATCGCGGCGAAAGTGTTGCGATCTTTCTTCATTAAACTGCAATGGGCCCCCGGACCGGCGGCCGTGATCGATCTTTCGGTTCAGAGACGGAATCGTTTCATCTATCTTATGCTCGCGTCAGGCTGCGGTACTTGATACGGTGCGGCTGGTCGGCGTCGTGTCCGAGACGGCGCTTTCGGTCAGCTTCGTATTCACTGTAGTTACCGTCGAAATACTCAACGTGGCTGTCGCCCTCGAACGCCAGAATGTGGGTAGCGATACGGTCGAGGAACCAGCGGTCGTGGCTAATTACGACAGCGCAGCCGGCAAAGTTTTCTAGAGCTTCCTCGAGAGCACGCATGGTGTTTACGTCGAGGTCGTTAGTGGGCTCGTCAAGAAGGATGACGTTTGCTCCGGATTTTAGCATCTTCGCGAGATGAACGCGATTCCGCTCGCCGCCGGAAAGCTGGCCGACGCGTTTTTGCTGGTCCGAGCCCGAGAAGTTGAAGCGCGAAACGTACGCGCGGGAGTTCACTTCCCTTTTGCCGAGATTGATAACGTCCAGGCCGTCGCTGATCTCATCCCAGACCGTTTTATCGGCATTAAGACTATCTCGTGATTGATCAACGTAGCCCAAATTAACAGTCGGGCCGACCTTGAATGTACCGCTGTCAGGCTGGTCCTGTCCGGTGATCAGGCGGAAGAGCGTCGTCTTACCGGCACCGTTCGGGCCGATAACGCCGACGATACCGCCGGGAGGCAGCGAGAAGTCGAGATTCTCGAAAAGCAGTTTGTCGCCGTATGCCTTAGACACGCCATGGGCTTCGATGACGGTGTCGCCGAGCCTTGGGCCGGGCGGGATGAAGATCTCTAGCTCTTCGCTCCGCTTCTCTGATTCGGTCGCGACCAGCTTTTCGTAATCGTTTATTCGGGCCTTCGATTTCGCGTGGCGGCCCTTCGGCGACATCCGTATCCATTCTAGTTCGCGTTCGAGCGTCTTTTGCCGCTTGTCCTCGGTCTTTTGTTCCTGGGCTAGACGCTGCTTTTTCTGTTCAAGCCACGACGAATAATTTCCCTGATACGGAATGCCCTCGCCGCGGTCGAGTTCGAGTATCCAGCCGGCGATGTTGTCGAGGAAGTAGCGGTCGTGCGTCACCGCGATGATCGTTCCCTCATAACGCTGCAGGTGCTGTTCGAGCCAGCTGACCGTTTCGGCATCGAGGTGGTTTGTGGGCTCGTCAAGGAGCAGAATGTCAGGTTTTTGAAGCAGCAGCCTGCAGAGGGCGACGCGACGTTTCTCGCCGCCGGACAAGTTCTTGATCGGAGTGTCGGCAGGCGGGCAGCGAAGCGCGTCCATCGCCATCTCGAGCCGTGAGTCAAGGTCCCATGCGTCGGCCGCGTCAAGCTTTTCCTGGACCTCACCCTGGCGTTCGATGAGTTTGTTCATTTCATCGTCGTCCATCGGCTCGGCGAATTTCATATTGATCTCTTCGAATTCCTTGAGGAGATCGACCGTCGATTGAACGGCTTCTTCTACGATCTGACGGACCGTCTTGCTTTCGTCAAGCTTGGGTTCCTGCTCGAGATAACCGACGGAGTACCCTTGCGAAAAAACGACCTCGCCGTTGAAGTCCTTGTCAGTGCCGGCAATGATGCGAAGAAGCGACGACTTACCCGCACCGTTGAGGCCGAGCACGCCGATCTTGGCTCCATAGAAAAAGGAAAGATAAATATCCTTGAGGACAGGCTTTTTATCGTAAAACTTGCTTACCTTGACCATCGAAAAGATGATCTTGTTCGGTTCATGATTACTCATTTGTTTATGTTTGTCCGCGTGTGTTGCGAATAACGCTTTCTGCTTTTCGCAGCCCGGACGACGGAAATTACCAATATAAACTTTTCAGGCTCGGTGCGGAAATGGCGGCTCGATTGAAACCCTCACCAGGCGGGCGTAAACTAACACTACACGATGGACAATTCGCTCCTCATCACGCTGGCGATCCTGGCTTCGGCACTGATCGCGTTCCTAACCGACCGAATCCCGGCGGACATTGTGGCGTTGCTGGTCGCCGTGGCTCTGGGGCTGACGGGCGTGCTGACCACAGAGGAGGCGTTCTCCGGCTTCAGCCAGGCGGCGGTGATAATCATCATCGCCATATTCATTCTTGCGGAGGGCCTGAAGCGAACAGGGGTGACGGAGAAGGTCAGCACCTTGCTGCTGAAAGTAGGCGGCCGGGATGAGGCTCGGCTGACCGTCGCGGTAATGGCGTTCGGATCGTTTCTATCGCTCTTCATGAACAGTATCGCGGCGGCCGCCGTGCTGATGCCCGCGGTCTCAGGAGCGGCAAAGCGGGCGGACATTCGAAGCTCGCGAATACTAATGCCGCTCGCATTGAGCACGATCGTAGGCGGAGCGGCTACGCTTTTCACCACATCCAACATCATCCTTAGCACACTGCTTGTCAACAGCGGAGCGGCGGGATTCTCGATCGTCGACTTTATGTGGGTCGGGCTGCCGGCCGTGATCGCGTCGATCGCTTATATGGCGTTTTTCGGGCGTACGCTTCTGCACGGCGAATCAATGCTCGAACGCACACAGACGCCGACGCGAAGCGAACGCGACGACCTCGTCGCGGCCTACGGACTGGGTCAAAGCCTTTTCAGGGCAAAGGTCCCGGAGAACTCGTTCCTGATCGACAGGCCGCTGATGGAAAGCACTCTGCGTGAAAAATTCGGCGTCAGCGTGGTCGCGATCGAACGTGACGGACGCAAAATGCTGAGCCTGTCGCCAACCACGGAGATCCGACGTGGTGACATCCTCGTTTTCGAAGGCGAGGAAAACGATTTCAGGAAGCGCGACGTTGAGCCCCTAATGGAACTGCTGCCGACGGAAGAGTGGGAAGATGAGGACCTTGAATCGCGGCAGGTCGAGATCGTCGAGGCGATGATCGCCCCGCGTTCGCGCCTGATCGGGGAAAGCCTTCGCGGTGTGGACTTTCGCGAGAAATTCGGGCTCAACGTGCTTGCTATCTGGCGGCGCGACCGCGAGATCGTTACCAATCTTGCCGAGGAAACGCTCCAATTCGGCGACGCTCTTTTGCTGCAGGGAACCAAGGAAAGGCTTCAGATCGCGGCAAGGGATCCCGACCTGATAGTGCTGATGTCGCGTGATACGCCGGTGGAAGCGTCGCCGGCGAAGGGCCGAACGGCACTGATTGTGTTCGCCGCGTCGATAATCCTGGCGTTAGCGTTTCCTTCTATACTCGGCCCGGTAATGCTCGGCGGTGCTCTCGTAATGATACTGACCGGTGTGCTCTCGACCGACCAGGCATATTCCTCTATCGGTTGGCGCAGCGTTTTCATCATTGCCGGAATGCTCCCGATGGGAATCGCTCTTGTGAAGACAAATGCCGCCGGGCTTGTCGGCGATCATATCGGCAGCACCTTCGGCAGCTACGGGCCGTTGGTGATGATGGCCGGCCTTGTGGCGATCACGATGATGCTTGTCCAGGTGATGAATTCCGCGGTGGTGGCGACCATTATGGGGCCCATCGCCATCCAGATCGCGCATCAATCCGGATTTGACCCGCGGGCCATGGTAATGAGCGTAGCTATCGCGGCATCTATGGCCTTCGTCACGCCGCTCGGGCATCCGGTGAATGTACTTGTGATGGGACCGGCGGGATACGGATTCAAGGACTTTGTCAGAGTTGGTTTGCCGCTGGCCGGGCTGCTGTTTTTGGTGGTGATGGCATTCTTGTGGCTGTTCTGGCTGTGACCGCAATTGGCGTTGAGGCCGCCTGCGGCTCTCAGCGGCCGCCGAACGAAAATCTTAACCCGACCCGAAGAGAAGCAGGAGCCGCAACGGTACGGACAGGAGTTCTGCCAATATCGTAGCGGGAGTTGAGGATGTTCTCGACGCCGGCAAATATCTCGATCCCCTCGACCGGCTTATAGCTGACACGAGCATCGGCGGTAAAGTATTCACGCAATCGCAGAGTGTTGCGGTCGTCTTCGAATTGCGACGAGGCGGCCCGCATCTGCGTCGAGATGCTCCAACGCGGGCGAGGGTCGTAACGTGCCTGAAGCGTAAAGTTGTGCTTCGCGGTCTGGGGCAGGCGGTTGCCCACGAGTGAGGGATCGGCCGGAAAATCGCTGATCTTCGCATCGACATAAAGATAGTTCACGTTCAGTTTCAAAGTGTCTGTCAGCCGATTCTCGGAAGCGATCTCAAATCCTCTGCTCAGTGTCGAGCCGACGTTCCGACGAACCCGCGTGATCAGCGTCGGAGTCGATGCCGTTGTTACGCTGACTACCGGATCATCCACACCGGTCGAGAAAACGCTCGCACGCGTTATCGATCGACCGTCGAATAGCCTGACGCTGCCGCCCGCTTCAATAGTAGTCGACCGCTCGGGCGTGAGGAATTCGTTCGCCTCGGTCACGATATTCCCGACGCGAAAACCCCGATAAAGCTCGTTCAGCGAAGGAGCTCGGAATGCCCGGGAGAACGATGCATAGATCGCGACCGTATCAGAGACATCGCACGCGGCCGCGATACGAGGGCTGAATGATATGTCGCGTCTATTCGGAAAGCGTGTCTCGATGATCGATCCATTCGACAGAGATCTGGTGGTTGCGATGCCGTCCGAATTGTTCCTGACATCGATGCGGGCCGAGAGATTCAGCGTGAGCTTCGGCGCTACGTCCCAAAGATCCTGTGCAAAAATGGAAATGTCGCGGGCGTTGCCGCCGGCTCGGGCCTCGCTGGTGGCCCGTCCGTTAGAGAATCCGACCTCTTCGCTAAATCCACGTGTCTGCAGGATCGCGGCGGAGGCAGAGGCGTTGTGATCAGCAAACTTTTTCCGCCACTGCACGCTTGCACCGCCTGCACGAGATGGGACCTGCTGAAGCCGCGTGAGCGATTCGCTATTTCTATCGGCAGCGACGGCCGAGAACGACTGATCGTAATCCTGACGCTCGCCAAAGACACGGACACTGAATTCTCCATACCGCTTCGACACGAGATCCGCACCGATCGCGAGTTGGTAAAACTCGGTCTGGTTTTCTGTCAGGCTCGTGCCGTTGTCGCGGTCTTCCGCGAAGCGATTGCCCCGCACGAACACCTGTCCGTCTTCGCCGAAACGCCGGGCCACTTTAAAGATCAGATTAGCGTACCGCGAGGAAGCAGGCGTATCGACGGTGCCACGGGACGATTCTTCAACGGGGATATAACCGCCGGTTCTGAAGAGGTCACCGATCACATTTAGCCGCCATTTGCCACGCGATGCCAGCATCAGGCCGCTGACGTCCGCGGTGCTTTGCGTCGCAGCGGACGTTTCGATATTCAATTGAAACTCTTCGGTACCGCTTAGTTCTTTCGGAACGATATTCACCGCGCCGCTCAAGGCCCCGCTGCCGTAGACCGAACTGCCGCCGCCCTGCAAGACCTCGATCTGCTCGACCGCGATCATCGGCACGCGGGACCAATATGTCCAGCCGCCGAACGCGTCGTTCAACGACAGGCCGTCGAACAGGACCGTCGCCCGCGAAGCTCCGCTGCCCGCAACGCCGCGGAGATTTGCCCCCTGAGCGGTCGGATTCGTCGTCCGGCTCGAGCTGCGTCGAAACAGTTGAAAGCCAGGAACCTGGCGAAGAGTATCGTCGGCAGTTCGTGCCGTGGTCACGCCGAGACTTTCGATGGTGATCACGGCCACGTTTGCGCTATCTTGGCTCTCTTCGACGCCGGTAACGGTGACGCTCGCCGCGACCGGTGCAGGTTGTAAGACTATGGTCAGCGGATTGCCCACTTCAGTGTTGATCTGAACGGAATAGGGCTGAAAGCCGGCCGCGGTGACAGAGAGCCTTCCAGCCATCGGCTCATCAAAGGCAAACGTCCCGTCGGCGGAGGTGACCACTCTCAACGTCTTAACCTCGCTCTGGATAGTAACCTCGGCACCCGCGACCGCATCGCCGCGAGAATCGACAACTGTTCCCGAGATCGATTGAGCATCCGCCGCGACGGCGAACAGGAGCACCGACAGAAACGCCGAGATAAAACAAAGCCGCATACAACGAGCTTACCGAACCGCATCCGGCTTGTCAGTTGTGAAGAGTGTGATCCCACCGCAGTGCGCAACGTCTTGTCATTCTCCAGCCTGATTCCAACAAATCGCGTCTATTTTCCAACACTGAAAATGTTGAACGAGAAAGGGCCGAGATTCGTCGCAAACGGCTCCGCGAAGCCACGCTCTTCCGAAGGATGAAAGGCACATACCGTCAAAAACCTTAAAAAAATATAAAAAACACTCACAAATAACATAAACAGAGTTTTACATTGGTTGAAATTTTGTTATCATCCCGTGATCGCGGACACTCTCCACACTGTCTCTTATACACATCTGACGCTGCCGACGAGTTCCGAA
>JAUCQE010000050.1 GCA_030372865.1 Pyrinomonadaceae bacterium | reverse complement strand
GATGCTTGCGGCATTTCACGAAAAGGAGCCGCTCGCCGCCGGACTTTTTCGCGAAGCGATACGCGAAAAGCTATTCCGCTACCTGCCGGCCGAAATCTATAACGGCGTCCTTGCTTCGCTCGAGGCCGGCGGCAAGATAGTCGCCGACCGCGAGGTCGTCCGACTTGCGGGCCACAAGGCCGAACTTTCCCCGGAAGAAAAGAAGGTTACGGATACGATCAAAGCCTTGTTCCGCGATGCGGGCGTCGAGCCTCCGAAACTCGACGAGGCACTTACCCGTGCATCGAACGGCATGCCGATCACCGAAACGCGAAAGCTTTTTCAGATGATACTGAAGGCGGGCGACGTCGTTAAGGTCACCGACGAAATGTACTTTGCCGCCGAGGTCATCGACCGTCTCAAGGCATCGGTCCGCGGCTATGCAGACATGACGCCCGACCGCGTCATCGACGTTCCGAAGTTCAAGGAGATAGCGGGCGTTTCGCGAAAGTATGCTATACCTTTGCTGGAATATTTCGACCGCGAGCGCGTGACCGTCCGCGCCGGCGACAAGCGGGTCGTACTGAAATGAAAAAGTTCCTGACCGCACAATGGCGTGACCTGATCATGGCGAACTACGAAGTTCCGCCCGACGTGCTCGCATCGCGAGTGCCCGCCGGCACCGAACTCGACCTGCACGACGGCCGCTGCTTCGTCAGCCTTGTCGGGTTTATGTTTCTCGATACGCGCGTGTTGGATTTCCTCGTGCCGTTCCACGTAAATTTCGAGGAAGTAAATCTCAGGTTCTACGTTCGCCGCGAGACCGGCGACGAGATCCGTCGCGGCGTCGTGTTCGTGAAAGAGATCGTCCCGCGTGGCGCGATCGCGTGGGTCGCCCGCACGCTCTACGGCGAACCCTACGAACGCTGGAACATGTCGCATTTCCGCGATGCACTGCACGTCCGCTATTCATGGGAAAGAGGCGGCGTTACAAATTCACTGAGCGTTGAAAGCGGGCTCAACCTCGGCGTACCGGCCGAGGGCTCGCATGAGGAATTCATCATCGAACATTACTGGGGCTACACAAAACGCGGCGGCGGCCGCACTGATGAATACAAGGTGGAGCATCCTAAGTGGGAACTCTTCCGTGCTGAGAACTCGAATATCGATGTCGATTTCGGCACGGTTTACGGTGAAGAATTCGCATTCCTGAATGATCAGCAGCCATACTCCGTAGTGCTTGCTCAAGGCTCTGAGATCGGCGTTTACAAAGGCAAGAGTATCGAAGGTTGATAATGTTATCTTTTCGTTGAACAGATTAATGAAAGGACCGGATTACCCAGTAGAACATTTCCGAATGATGTGTAAGATCGCTGAAGGCTTGCGAGCGAAGGATATTCAACTATTGTCTCATGAGTATCATTACCAAGCCTTCGGTTCCTGGTTGATCGAGTATATGAGAGTGGGTGAACGATTTCGCATCGTCTTTGACGGCAAAGAAAGCCAACTTAGAATCGATGTGAATCTCGGTGATTGGATGAAAGTGAACTGGAAGGAAGTTAATGCTCAGACTGTCTCCAAATTGGATGCGGACGGCATTGGAAACTTGGCATTGCTGATGATCGGTGAAACTTCGAATTAATACGGAATCGCGTACTAAGATTTTGCGGCGAATCGATCCCGCAATGCAATAAACCCATCGTATGATCATCGGTATCGTCGCCATCGCAAGAAACTACGCCATCGGCAAGGACGGCAAACTGCCGTGGCACTATCCGGCCGACCTCAAGTTTTTCAAACAGACCACTACCGGCAACGCCGTCGTCATGGGAATAAACACGTGGGCATCGATCGGCCGCCCGCTGCCGAACCGCCTGAATATCGTCCTGAGCCGCACCGCCGAGTTAGAGCCGCAGCCCGGCGTGCTGCTGCTCCGAAGCAAAGAGGCCGTGCTTGAACTTGCGAAATACCTCAAAGGCGACATCTTCCTTATCGGCGGTGCGAAAACGTACGAGAACTTTGCCGATTCGATCGACAAATGGATAGTCACCGAAGTGCCCGAAACCGTCGAGGACGCCGACGTCTTCATGCCGCGCGATTTCGCCGACGGCTTTGAAATAACGGATACGACCGAACTTGAAGGAGGCCTGATTGTTAAGTATTTCCAAAAGCCCTGACATAAAGCCATGCCCTGAATGCGGTTCGGATAAGATCATCCGCGACATACGCTTGAAAGATCTCGGGGAAGGTTCCGGGCGACAGATGCTGACTGCAGAGGTCGACGAAAGGCCCGACGCTCTCTTCTTTAAGTCGCCGGTCAGTACGCCGGTCCGGGCAGAAGCGTGCGGCGATTGCGGCTACCTTCGGTCATTTCTGGAAGACCCCAAACGGCTGTGGTCCGCTTACGTTTCCCGGTCGTCGAATGTAGAATAGCGGGCATAAAATTATCGGAGGCAAACCAATATGATGGGTGGAAGAAGCTGGGATGATTGGATCGAAGAATACGCTCATTCGCACGAGCATCCGATGAACCGGCTGACGCACAGCTTTGGCATACCGATGATCGCCATCTCGATCCTGATGGTCCCGGTATGCTTTTTCGTCACCGGCCTTTGGATGGCGGCCCTCGGGCTCTTCGTCATCGGCTGGGTACTTCAATTCATCGGCCACTATTTCGAAGGCAAGCCGCCCGAATTCTTCAAAGACTGGCGATTCCTATTCGTCGGCCTCCGGTGGTGGTTCAAAAAGGTCGTCGGGCTGAAATAACGCCAACTTTCACATTTATCCAACCCGCTTTTGCTACGCTCGGGAACCACTGGCAAAATATAGCTTACCGGCGGGTTCTCAGCAGCAAATTTTTCTATTCACACTTTCATGATGCGGCCGTTTTCAAAGGACGGGACGCATTACTTTAACAGACGACCATCCATGACCACCGCAGCAAAACCGACGAAAAAGACCGACATCGACACACTTTGCATTAACACCATCCGCACGCTTTCGCTTGACGCGATCCAGAAGGCGAACTCGGGCCATCCGGGCCTGCCGCTCGGAATGGCGCCTGCGGCGTATGTGCTGTGGACGAAATTCCTGCGGCACAACCCGAAGAACCCGAAGTGGTTCAACCGCGACAGGTTTCTGCTTTCTGCCGGCCACGGGTCGATGCTGATCTACAGCCTGCTGCACCTGACGGGCTATGACCTGTCGATGGATGAGATCAAGAATTTTCGCCAGCTTGGCTCGAAAACTCCGGGCCACCCGGAAAATTTCATGACGCCCGGCGTTGAGATCACGACCGGCCCGCTCGGGCAGGGCTTTGCGAACGGCGTCGGTATGGCGATGGCCCAGGAGCATCTCGCCGCCCGCTTTAACCGCAAGGGCCACAACGTCATCGACCACTACATCTACGGCATCGTTTCGGACGGCGACTTGATGGAAGGCATCAGCTACGAATCGGCCTCGATGGCGGGCCATTTGAAGCTCGGCAATCTCATTTATCTCTACGACGACAACCGCATCACGATCGACGGCTCGACCGATCTTGCATTCTCGGAAGATGTAACAAAACGATTCGAATCCTGCGGCTGGGCTGTCTCGACCGTAGAGGACGGCAACGACATCAAGGCGATCGAAGTCGCGATCAAAGCCGCGCAGAAGATCAAGGACAAGCCGAAGCTTATCCGCGTAAAGACCATCATCGGATTCGGCATGCCCAAGCAGGGAACGTCAAAAGCCCACTCCGATGCACCGGGCACCGACGCCGTAAAAGAGACAAAGCGCAATCTCGGCTGGCCCGAAGACAAAAGCTTTTTCGTCCCCAAAGAGGCTCTCGCACATTTCCGCTCGGCAGTGAAGAACGGAGCGAAACTAGAAAAGGACTGGGAAGCCGCGGTCAAGAAATTTGAAAAGGCATTTCCCGAGCTCGGTAAAGAACTTGCCGACACTCGCAGCAACCGCTTGCCCGACGGCTGGGAAAAAGCTCTCCCGTCATTCAACGGCGTCGAGGCAAAGGCGACCCGTGCCTATAG
>JAUCQE010000049.1 GCA_030372865.1 Pyrinomonadaceae bacterium | reverse complement strand
AGCGTCAGATGTGTATAAGAGACAGTCTAAGTGATTTAATACTTTCCACAGCAGAAACATTAAAAGGGCGACCAGAATCGGAGCCAAGATCAAAAATAAAGTAAAGGTTTCAATTCCCGGTGCCGTGTGACGGTGCGGGTCGTCGTGCTGTAAATACATTCCTTTCGTTCGCCTCCTGCTCTTTCGACTTTTCGGGGCACCTCAGCAAGGCTAATCTGTTTACGCACATACAACCTCCACTTCGCGGCCCGGCGAGAAACTCTTACCCTTTGCCGAACTTTAAAGATGCGTCTCGTGCTCAGCAAAATCTCCGCGTTCCGTCTGCACGGTCACATGCGAGATTTTGAAGTTCTTCGTGCAACGCTCGTGCACCCGCGCCAGGACCTCCTCGTGTTCCGACTCTTCGGCCAGAACCGCGTGGACGCTCATCGCGTTGACGCCGGAGGTCAAACTCCAGACGTGCAGATCGTGGACGCCCGCGACGCCCTCGATCTGCGACAAACTCTCGCGCAAAGCGGCGATGTTCACGTCCGCCGGGGTCCCTTCGATCAGGACTCCGACCGCGTCTTTGAGCAACGCCCACGTGCGCGGCAAAATGAACAGCCCGATCCCCGCCGAGATGATCGGGTCGGCGTAATACCAGCCCGTTGTGAGCATTATCACGCCCGCGATGATAACGCCGACTGAGGTGAGCATATCCGAGAGAACCTCGAAATACGCGCCCTTCATGTTCAGGCTTTCTTTCGATCCGGCCCGCAAAATGAACATCCCGGCGACGTTGATAACCAGCCCGATCGAGGCGACGATCATCATCCCGAGGCTCTGCACCTCTGGCGGTTCGACGAACCGTTGATACGCCTCATATAGAATGTAAAGGGAGATACCGATCAGAACGACCGAGTTCGCCAAAGCCGCCAGAATCTCGAAGCGATAATAACCGTACGTGCGCTCCGGCGTCGCCTTGCGCTGGGCGAACCAGATCGCCGCCAGCGCGAGCGCCAGCCCGAAAACGTCCGTCAGCATATGCCCGGCGTCAGCGAGCAGGGCGAGACTGTTGAACCATATGCCGCCGACGACCTCGGCGATCAGGTATGTTCCCGTCAGGCCGAGAACGATAATCAAATTCCTTTTGTTTTTCCCGGCGGCCGATTGCCCGCCGTGCGCGTGCCCGCTTCCCATGTTTCAGTTCTCCCGTCGCAAACTCAAAGACGAAGATCGGATCGCCGAAGTTAATTCTTGAGCGACCATATCAATGCCGGCATCGGCTAAAAAATTTTCGCCTCCGGCTTTTTCAACCTGCCGAAATGCCTTTCTCTCCTCCATCCTTTTTTTCGGATTTCGACACCGGCTGGCGTCACGTCGAGGCACAAACTTTCGGCGGGCAGGATCTCCGCAGCCGCTCTCGATCCGCACGCGCCGGTACGGATGCACATCAGTCGAATAATTCGCTTAAAAAACCTTTGCGCCGTTTTCGCGAATGGTGATCTCTCGAATAATCATCGCGCGAGCGATCTTGATAGTCGTAGTATTTGGCGGATGCGGCAGGCGCGGCCGCCGTCGAACGTTCTATTATCTTGTCGATCTCGCCGCGATCTAACCATACGCCCCGGCATTCAGGGCAGAAATCGATCTCGATCCCCTGCCGCTCCGACATTTGAAGATCAGTGTTTGTATCAATTGGACATTTCATTTATTTTTCTCCCTGATTCCTGTATTTTCCATGTCTTCCTTTACAGCCTGCTTTATCTCTATGTTCAGTTCCAGCCGTCCAAGGACCGCGAGCACGATCCATGCCATAACGGTGCTCATCAAGGCTAGACCCAGACCACCCAAGCCGACAGCAACTCCGATGGCTGCCGTCATCCAGATGCCGGCGGAGGTTGTCAGTCCAAGGATGGCGCGTTCCCGCTCCAGCTTCAAAATCGCCCCGGCCCCGAGAAAGCCGATACCGGTTGCGAGTCCCTGAACGACCCGCGAAACGCCGTCGGACGACATACCGCTTCCTGCTGCCGCAAGAACAAAGAGTGTTGTGCCCGAGGAGACGAGGATATGTGTTCGCAGCCCCGCCGCCTTGCCCGCTCGCTCGCGCTGTAATCCAATGACCGCCCCGAGCACGATAGACGCAACCAGACGTATCAATACGTGTATCAGTTGCTTTGTATCAGGAAAGCCCGACGTTAGTTCGCTCCAGATAATTTCCATGTTCTCTGCCTATCGTCGTTGTCGATCAGCTAAATGAGCAAGGCATTTTCGATGCTGAGGACGATTATCAGTCCGTCGCCCTTCTTTCCGGTATGGGCGCGCTGCTTGATTGCAGCGACGATGTGGTCGACGTGTTCGTCGTTCGCCGCTATCTCGAGCCTTTTGCCGGGCATAAACGGATCCAACGAATCGTAAAGGGCCGTGCCGAACCGCCGGCCAAAGCCCTCCGAGTCCGTAACAGTCATGCCGGGAAAGCCTTCAATGGCTTCGAAGGCGGTTATGATCTCGTCCACTTTGAATGGCCTCACGATCGCGACGATTAATTTCATACACTATTCCTCCGTAAATTCGCCTTCGCGATCTTTTTCCACCCAGCCGTACAGCGTCGGCAAGATCAGCAGGGTCAAAAGCGTCGATGTGATCAACCCGCCGATCACGACGGTCGCGAGCGGCCGCTGCACTTCGGCACCAGCCGATGTCGCCAAGGCCATCGGGATAAATCCGAGGCTCGCGACTAGCGCGGTCATCAGCACGGGGCGCAGCCGGGTTTCCGCCCCTTCGCGAACCGCGTCGAGCACCGTCTTTCCTTCTTCGCGCAGGTGATTGATAAAGCTGACCATCACGACGCCGTTGAGCACCGCGACGCCGAACAGGGCGATGAACCCGACCCCCGCGGAAATGGAGAAAGGCATCCCCCGCAAGGCCAACGCCACGATCCCGCCCACGATCGCGAACGGTATGCCCGTGTAAATAAGCAAAGCCTGCTTGATCGAGTTGAACGTCGTGTACAGCAGCACGAAGATAAGGAACAAGGCGATCGGTACCACGATGAGGAGTCTTTCCGAAGCTCTCTGAAGGTTCTCGAACGTGCCGCCCCACTTGAGATAGTAGCCCGGCGGAAGCGGCACTTCTTTTGCGATCTTCGCCTGCGCCTCCTCGACGAACGAGCCGATGTCGCGCCCGCGAACGTTGAGCTCGACGCCGATGCGGCGGCGAGTGTCCTCGCGGGTGATCTGGGCGGCGTCCTCGACGAGCTGGATGTCGGCGACCTGCGAGAGCGGCACGCGCGAACCGTTCGGGGCGGTCAGGAGCAGATTCCGAATAGCCTCGACGTTCTTGCCCGACTCCTCGTCGAGCCGGACGACGAGGTTGAAACGCTGCTCCCCTTCATAAACCTGGCCCGCATTCTTGCCCGCGACGACCGATTCCACTAAATCGTTGACATCTTCGACGTTGAGCCCGTAGCGTGCGATCGCGGCGCGGTCCGGTTTGATCTGCAATTGCGGCAGGCCGCTCGTGGCTTCCGCTTTCACGTCCTCCGCTCCCTGAACGGTCTGCACGGACTTCACGATCTCGTCAGCTTTCTCCTTCAAAACTTTTAGGTCGTCGCCGTAAAGCTTGATCGCAACGTCTGAGCGTACCCCGGAGATAAGTTCCGCGACTCGCAGCTCGATCGGCTGCGAGAAACTGACGATTGCCCCCGGCACCCGTTCCTCGAGCGCCTTCGACATCTTTTCGACGAGCTCGGTCTTGTCCTTCGTGGTCGTCCACTCGTCGTGCGGCTTCAACTTGACGTAAAGGTCGGAGAAGTCCACGCTCATCGGGTCGGTGGCAACCTCCGCCCGGCCCGTTTTGGAGATCACGGTTATCACTTCCGGGAACTCCATCAGCACCTTTTCCACCTCGGTCGTGTTGCGGACGGATTCCTCCAGTGATACGCTCGGGAGCCGCTGCACTTGGACGGCGATATCGCCCTCGTCGAGCCGCGGGATGAACTCCGAACCGAGGTATGGGAAGATCGCCCCGCTGATCGCCACCAGCCCGACCGCGAGGGCGAGCGCTTGCGCCCGATAGCGGCCTACAAAATCGAACGCCGGGATGTACGCTTTTTTCGCCCAGCGGATCAGGAAACTTTCCTTCTCCGACACCTTCCCGCTCAGCACCAGCGTCATCATCGTGGGCACGTACGTCAGCGACAGCAGCAGCGAACCGACGAGGGCGAAGACGACCGTGAGGGCCATCGGGACGAACATCTTCCCCTCGATCCCTCGGAGGCTCAGGATCGGCAGGTACACGATCGCGATGATCGCGACCGCGAACACCACCGGCCGGGCGACCTCGAGGCAGGATTCGAGGATGGTGCGCTGCGGGTTTTCGTGATGGCCCAGAGTTTCCGCCTCGTGCTGGGCCTCGGCCCTCCGCCGGATGGTGTTTTCCACCATCACGACGGCCCCGTCCACGATCAGCCCGAAGTCCAGAGCCCCAAGACTCATCAGATTCCCGGACACGTTGAACACCCGCATCAGGATCGCCGCGAACAGCATCGAGAGCGGGATGATCGTCGCGACGAGCAAAGCCCCACGCCAATTTCCGAGCAAGAGCATCAGCACCACGATCACCAAAATCGCCCCTTCCACGAGGTTCTTCTCGACGGTCGCGATCGCCCGGTCGATGAGGGCGGTCCGATCGTAAAAAGGCGAGAGTTCGACCCCGGCGGGCAGCGACTTCTTCACCTCCTCGACGCGGCTTTTGACGTTCTCTACAACCGTGCGCGAGTTCTCGCCTTTTAGCATCAGGACGATCCCCGCGACGATCTCGCCCTTGCCGTCCGCCGTCACGGCGCCCTGCCGAACGGTCGAGCCCTCGACGATCTCCCCGACGTTTTTGACGTAAACCGGCACACCTTCGGGTCCGGTCTTGACGACGATGTTGCCGATGTCCTCCGGGTTCTCGACGAGCCCGAGCCCGCGTAGCAGATACTGCTCAGCACCCTTCTGAATATACGCACCGCCGACGTTGGCGTTGTTGCGGCTGACCGCTTCGAAAACGTCCCGCATCGTAAGGCCGAAGGATTGCAGCTTCGCGGGGTCCAATCGCACCTGGTATTGCTTCTCGTAGCCGCCGAAACTGTTGATCTCCGTCGCCCCGGGGACGCCGAGAAGCTGCCGCCGCACGTTCCAGTCCTGTACTGTTCGTAGTGCTTTCGCGTCGTAGCTACCGTCGGGGGACTTTAGTTCGTACTGGTAGATCTCGCCCAGCCCCGTCGAGATCGGCCCCATCTCCGGCGAGCCGATAGACTCGGGGATCTGTTCGCGGGCCTGTGCGAGCCGTTCCAATACCAGCTGTCTGGCGAAGTAAGTGTCTACGGATTCGTCGAACACCACCGTCACCGCCGAAAGCCCGAATTTCGAGACCGAGCGGATCTCCTCGATGTCCGGGAGCCCCGACATCGCCACCTCGACCGGGAAAGTCACCTGCCGTTCCATCTCCAGCGGCGCGAGAGACGGGGCGGCCGTAAGCACCTCCACCTGCACATTTGTCACGTCCGGTACGGCGTCGATCGGCAGGTTTATCAAGCTGTAAGCGCCGGCCGCGGACATGATCGCGACGAGCAATATGACGATCAATCGGTTCTCGACCGAGAATCGGATAAGAGCGTTTATCATAGGAACCTATATTGCGGACTTCGAAAACGATGTATTCCGCGCCGACCGAGACAAATGTCCGCGATACTCGGTGTGGGGCGCTGGTACAGCCTCCAAACGAAAATCCGATCTCATCGAGTTTCTCGCTTCCACGGGTACCTGCCGCGGAGAAGGTTTGAGAAACTCGCCGTCGGGGTCAATAGCTGTCTCTTATACACATCTCCGAGCCCACGAGACAGCGCTGTG
>JAUCQE010000048.1 GCA_030372865.1 Pyrinomonadaceae bacterium | reverse complement strand
TTCGGAACTCGTCGGCAGCGTCAGATGTGTATAAGAGACAGGGCCGAAAGCGGCTATTACTACGACGACGCGCACGGATACGAGACGTACGATCCCGATTCGGATGAAGAGGAGTTTGAAGACTGATCAGGCGTCGGTCGGTTCGATGTTCACGACGATGCTTCGCCACTTGCCCTGGCGGAAGCGGATGATGCTCATAACGCATCGCGTTATGTGGCCGGCGAGGATAGCGAGCCAGATGTGCATCGGCTGAAGCGTTCCGAACTGCTGGATGACGAAACAGATGCTGAGCGGGACGATGACCTGCGAGACGATCGAGATATAGAGCGGCCCTTTCGTGTCGCCCGTTCCCTGAAGCCCGCCCGTGTAGGTCAACGCGACCGTAATAAAGAATCCCGAGATGCTGAGGATGCGAAGAAGGTCGGTGCCGACCGAGACGACAGCAGGGTCGGTCATATTAAAGATGCCGAGCAGCTGTGCGGGGAAAAAGAAGAAGAAAAAGCCAAGAAACGCCGCGCCAATGATACCGAACTTTGCCGCGACGTTGACGACAGCGTTCGCCCGTTCGGGATGGCCGGCACCGATGTTCTGTCCGGCGACCGCCGCGGTTGCTCCCATCAGGCCGACCGACGTCCAGGTGATCAGTGAAAAGAGCTGGTTATAGGAAACGGCAAACGCGGCCTGTGCCGCCGCACTCTCGGCGAGCGAGCCAATAAACGCCAGCATCAAGACGCCGCCGACGTTCATCGCGATGCCCTGTATGCCCGCCGGCAGGCCGAACTTGAAGAGCTTGCGGATGATGCTCCAATCCGGAGCGTAGCTGCCGCCGCGTGGGAAGGAGACGACCCAACCACCTTTCCATAACCGCCAAAGAGCAAACAACGCAACGAGCCCCGACGCGATGCTGGTGCTGTCTCTTATACACATCTGACGCTGCCGACGAGTTCCGAA
>JAUCQE010000047.1 GCA_030372865.1 Pyrinomonadaceae bacterium | reverse complement strand
ACGAAAGACTGTATCACAGGCGGCACATTGTTGCAATAGTTGTTTGAGATAAGATTCGAACAAGATGAACAGGATAGACATGATGATGGAGCCGAAATTTCATCTTGTGCATCCTGTTCATCCTGTTTTAATTTCTGAGATCGGAGAGGCAGGCGAGGCCGGAGCGAGATTTTAGCCCGGGCAGCAGGCGAGGCGGGCGACGCGATGTCATTTTGACACATTTTAAGGGCCCGTTTCGGAACCTTAAAGAACGGTTTTCGACGCTCTGGCACGGTTTAGCGGCGTTGCGATCCGGGGGCCGTTTGGGACATGCCGCCGGGCCACTCCCGATCCAGGGACATACGGTCGAAATAAAACTTGACAACAACACACTCAACCTTTATATTCTTAGCAGGCTCAAGTCAGATCTATATTCAGCAGTATCATTTGAGCAAAGCTATTTTAGACACACGGAGATAGAAGAATGAGCAAAATCATAGGTATCGATCTGGGAACGACGAACTCGGTCGTGGCCGTCATGGAAGGCGGAGAGCCGATCGTCATTACCAATTCTGAAGGCGGCCGCACAACCCCTTCAGTTGTTGCATTTGCAAAGGACGGCAACCGCCTCGTCGGACAGGTCGCAAAACGCCAGGCCGTGACCAACCCGGAGAACACCATCTTCTCCGTAAAGCGCTTCATGGGCCGCCGCTTTGAAGAGGTCTCTGATGAGATCAAGCAGGTGCCGTACAAGGTCGAAAAGGCATCGAACGGCGACGTCCGCATCAATGCCGACGGCAAGCAGTACAGCCCGCCGGAGATCTCCGCAATGGTGCTGCAAAAGCTCAAGCAGTCAGCAGAAGACTATCTCGGCTCAAAGGTCGACAAGGCCGTAATTACTGTCCCTGCTTACTTTAACGATGCTCAGCGGCAGGCGACCAAGGACGCCGGCAAGATCGCGGGCCTCGAAGTAATGCGTATCGTCAACGAGCCGACCGCGGCCGCTCTGGCCTACGGGCTCGACAAAAAGAAAGATGAGACCATCGCCGTGTTCGACTTCGGCGGCGGTACGTTCGATATCTCGGTCCTCGAGGTCGGAGAAGGCGTCGTCGAGGTCAAATCGACCAACGGCGATACTCATTTGGGCGGCGACGACGTCGATGAGG
>JAUCQE010000046.1 GCA_030372865.1 Pyrinomonadaceae bacterium | reverse complement strand
AGGACATGTGCGGTGATGTCAGCTTTTGTAAAAACGCGGTGCGTCTGAATGTGCGGATACGCGACCTCCTGCACCTTCTGGTCGAACGACTTACCAGCGCTCTCGGCCACCGCGGTCAGCGAGTATTTCCCGACCTTTGTGCCGGCCGGTATCGTTACGTCGAAAGTGAGTGCCGTCTTGTCGCCGCTTTGCGGAAGATCAAAAGCCGCAGAAGCGGGCGAAAGCGTCCAGCCTGCCGGCAGTGAGAAGCGGGCGGTACCTTTCGCGGCACGCGGCGACTGGTTCTGCACTGTCATAACAAGCCTACGTTTCTGTTCGCCGCTTGTTGCAGATGCGATCATAAGATCGCTTTCAAGACCGACCGTGATCGCAGGAACGACGTTGATGTCCCGTCGAAGTTCACCGCGAATATCGTCGGCAAAACGAAACTCCACAGGCTGCGATACTTCGATCTCCTGCCCGCCAACGGTCATCTTCACCTGAGCGGTTACAAGCGGTGCGGCAAACGGCATGTTCTTCGAACCGTCCGCGGCCGACCAGTCAAAGGTGAAATTCTTTCTGGGAGATACCAGCCAATAAGGCTCGGTCGGCTCAGCATTTGCCGGGACCGTGACCTTGAAGAACGACGCAGCGGTCGAGGGCTCGCGACGCGGCCTGAAGCTGTTTGTCGCGGGCTGTGCCGGCTCTTCCTGCGATGCCGACGTCCAGCCGGCGGGAACCTTAAGCTCGGACGCTGTTACTTTTACGTCCGTACCCTCGGGTGCGAAAACACGCACAGAAACATCAGCCGAGTCACCGGGAACGATCGTTTCGATATTGCTAAGTGCATCGACCACGATGCCTGCCGCCATCTGCAAAGCAGCGGCAAATTCACTCTTTTTCTCGGCAAGCATCGCCTTTGAACGCGGGTTTCGAGTCGAGCCCGCGGCATCGTCGGCTTCCTTCATACCACGCGCGAGGATCGGTACCAGCTTTTGCGGATTGAATGCATCGTAGGACCGCAGAGCTTCGGCAGCCGTGTCCTCAAGCTTCTGCAGCTTCGGCAAAGCCGGTGTGTAGCTGTCGCCGGCGATCTGCATTATCCCGGTAATGGATGTATCGATACCGTCGAAAACGCTCGTTTCCTTGGCCGTCGGCTGTCCGACTTTCGATTCGATCAAACGGAGCCCGGACTGCTGCATTCCGCGCAGTTCCAGAACACCCATTTCCTGCGACTTATGCTGGCTGCGGCCCTCCATCGCGATCTCGAAATACGAACGCCCGATCAGCGGAGCGTATTCGCCCGTGTTCAGCGTTAGCGTCGGCTGATTCTCCGGATTGTTTGAAAAGCTCTGCGAAACGTAAAGCTTCAGCGGCTGCCACGGCTCGAGCCCTTCCTGCATATGCTCCGGGAACTGCTGCGGGTCGCCTGCTGCTTTGAACGCAAGCGGGGTCAAGTAACCGGCAAGCTGGTGCTGCCCGTGGCCGTCCGCCGGCGTACCGGTGAATCGAGAGATAACAACGAGCGGCTTGTACATTCTGATCGCCCGGACCATGTCGCCGAGCACGACCTGCTCGCCCCATATCCTGGCGGCTTCGGCACGCGTCTTCGAGAATCCGTAATCCATCGTCCGCGTAAAGAACTGGTCGCCGCCGTCAAGACGCCGTGCCTGAAGCAGCTCCTCGGTACGGATGATCCCAAGGCCCTCAAAGAGTTCCTCGCCGACAACGTTCTGCCCGCCGTCGCCGCGGTTCAGCGAGAGATATGCCGTCCGCGCCTGCTCCCTGCGTGCCAGATACGCGAGCAGTCCCGAATCCTCATCGTCAGGGTGAGCCGCAGTGTGCAGAGCGCTTCCGACCGTTTGCAGACGCTTGAGCATCTGCCCCAGTCCGGCCGCACCGCGGTCGTATATCGGGCGAACCTGTCCCTCGGCCTTTCCGGCTCCGGCGAACGGGAGAGAAACCGTAATTATTGCAGCGGTCAAGACTGCGGCAGCAAGCTGCCTCATCGAACGAACTCTATGCATATCTCTATTTTCTCCGAACTAGGCTTCAACCGCCGCTCTGCCGTTTGTCGGCTCGCTGCGGTCCGTAAGACTGATCAAGTAGCCCGCGACAACAGTCACAACGCACCCGACCACGTTAAACCAAAGAAACTCGATCTGGGTGTAGTAACTAGCTATCCAGACCGAAGTGATGCCAAAAAGAAGGCCGAAAAATGCTCCGCGTGCCCGAGCTCGTTTGACTGCTATAGCGAGCACGAAAACGCCGAGCAATGATCCGTAGAAGAACGAACCAAAGGTGTTCACGACCTCGATCAGGGACCCGAGGTTTGTCGAGTAAGTCGCGACCACGCAGGCGAACAGTCCCCATACAAGCGTTGCGAGCCGCCCAAACGCCACTAAGTGAGCATCGCCCGAATCACGCTTGAAATACCTTTGATAGAAATCGATCGTTGTCGCGGTCGCCAGCGAATTCAGCTCTGCCGAGATCGACGACATCGCCGCGGCAAATATTGCCGCAATTATCAGGCCTATCACGCCCATCGGCATATTCGCCACGATGAACGTCGGGAAGACATAGTTGACGTCGTTAAAATTTTTATTGCCGGTACCGGCTTTGACCTGTTCAATGGCTTCTTTCCGGACGTTCTGAAATTCCTTATCGGCAGCGAGATATTGATCGCGAGCCTCCGGCGTGTCGCTCCTGACGTAGGCAACTGCCGCTTCCTCGCGTTTCGCATGCGCCTCGTTGTGCGTCGCCTGAAGCTGCTGGTACTCCGCGGTTGCCGCTACCTTTTGCTCTGCCACCGCGTTAAAGACCATCGGCGGCGTGGCAAACTGGTAAAAAACAAAGACCATGATGCCGATCAGCAGGATACCGAACTGCATCGGGATCTTGAGGAACGCGCTCATGAGCAGCGACGTCCTCCCTTGGCTGACCGAGCGCGCAGTCAGAAATCGCTGAACCTGGCTCTGGTCGCAGCCGAAGTACGAAAGAAACAGGAAAAGAGCCGCGATGGTTCCGGACCAGATCGTATATTTTTCCGTGAGGTCAAAACTGGTATCGACCGTTTCTAGCTTCCCTAGCGAGCCGGCAAGCCGAAGCCCGTCGAAGAACGTGACGTCGGCCGGAAACTGGCTGAGTATCACGAAGAACACGATCGTGAGGCCAAAGAAGATGACGAACATCTGCTTGACGTCGGTCCAAGTAACAGCCTGCACGCCGCCGACCATTGTATAGATCGTCGTGCTCAGGCCCATGACAAAGATCGTTACGACCTCGCTCCATCCGAGCACGATCGAAAGGATCACGGACGGTGCGGCAATGACCACACCGACGCTCAGTCCGCGCGAGACAAGGAAAAAGAAACTCGTAAGGCTACGGGTCTTCGCGTCGAAACGGCGTTCAAGATATTCGTACGCAGTAAATACTTTTGCACGGTAAAAGAACGGCACCAGCGTGACGCAGAGGATGATCATCGCGATCGGCAGCCCGTAATAGAACTGCACGAACCGCATGCCATCCGTATATGCCTGGCCCGTCGCGCCGACAAGCGTGATGGCAGAAAGTTGGGTCGCCATTACGGACAATCCGACCGCCCACCAGGGCAAGCTTCGCTTCGCGAGGAAATATCCCTCAACGTCGCCCGTATGCTTTGACAGGCGGATACCGTCCCAGATGACGTATACCAAATAGGCAACGACGACCGCCCAATCGAAAAATTTCATCGGTTTTCCCTAGTTCGAAAAGTACCGCGAGAACGCCCACAGGAGTGCGATCACAATTACTGTGTTCAAAACGACGCCGGCATACACCTTGTACCACCAGCTGTCAGGCAGTTCTTCAACGACAACGTCTTCGGGTAATGATTTTCCGTGCATTTGAATTTGATGTCTCCGGATCGCCGCAGGGTTGCGCACGATCCGGAGACAGGTCCGGTTCCCTAGAAAATGAACTTCAGGCCGATCTGTCCCTGCCTGCTTTCCTGGGCCGTTCGAGTAAAGGTCGGGCCAATGAACGGTCCCGAGTACACACCCGTCGTTCGGTCATAACCGGTCGTGTACGAAGTTCCGCCGTAGGTCACGGTGCTGTTGATGTTGAAGATGTTCGTAGCTTCAAAGAACGCCTCCAGCCGGTAACGCTCCGTGAACGGGATCACTCGCGAATACCGGAAATCAACGTTGAAGGTGCTTCCGACGCGACCGGCATTTCGCTCATAACCAACCGGAATATCGTTTCCGATTCCGTCGCGGTTAAGGTCGAAATTGGTCGTGATCGGAAATGTCTCGCCGCTTCCCGCAAAGGCCGTGAAACCGAATTGGTTGTTGTTGGCAATGTAACGCAGTGTCTTGCTTTCAAAGTTGAAAACCGGACGTGCGACAAAGCTGGCCGACAAAGTGTGCCGCTGATCGGCAACACCATAGCCCTTATCAAATGCGCGGTTTGACGGATCCGATTGGGTCGCAGCTCCGACACCCTGCAGATAACGCTCGGGAGCGTCATCGCGGATGCGAGAGAGCGTGTAGTTCACGTTGAACTGATAGCCCTGTGCAAACCGCTTGCTGAGCTGCATCGTCATCGCGTTGTAATTCGAATTACCGCCCGACTGAACTTCGATAATGTTGTTATACGCCGGGTTAACTTTCTGCGTACACGGAACGACGTTGTTGCCACTCAGCGTACCGTAGATCGGTCTTCCGTCGGCCAGGAACTGTCCCGGCAAGGCGATACAGTTGATCTGGCGGTAGACCGGCAGGTGGCGACCGCTTGAATGGATATAGCCAAGCGTGAACGCCAGGTTTTCGGTCAGAGCCTGCTCGAGCTGAGCCTGATAGTGCATCGCATACATGTTCTCGAAGTCCGACGCGATCTGCTCGATATTCTGAGTAATGCCAAGCGAGCCGATGGTCGTCCCTGCCGGTATCACGTTCGGAAAATCGGGGGCTCCGGTCTGTGCGGGCGTACGCGACACGCTAAGATAACGACCGGTACCGTTCCCTTGGAGTGCACTCTCGTACATTGCAAGGTAAACCGTATCGTAGTAGATACCGGCACTTGCACGGACCACGGTCGGTCTGTTGCCTTCACGCAACGCATAGACAAGTCCGAGACGCGGTGCAAAATTGTTCTTATCGTCCTTATACTCGCGACCTTCTGCAAAAGGAGCGTTCGGATCGCCATCGGGAACGTCGTAAAGGTCGTACCGGAGGCCGTAGCTAAGCTTCAACTTCCGTGTCGCCTTCCAATCGTCCTGAGCGAATAGGTTGTAGAAGGTCGATTTGTAGGTGATCTCCGCATCGCCAAGTGTCTGCGAGTACGAGGTGTATCCACGCGGTGTAGTCCCGTTCTTAGCCGCAATGTATGCGTTGATCGACGGGAATACGTACTGAGCGGAGATGTCGTTACGACGGAAGTCGTAGATGTAGTTAAAACCACCACCGAACTTCATTGAGTGGTCGCCGCGGTTCCATGTCAGGTTGTTTTGAAACTGATTCATGGTCTGGATCGGCGAGATGGTTCCAACGTTGGTCGCGGGGCCAAAGGACGCAACGCCCGTGATCGTTACCGACGGTACACCGCTCGGGGTAAAGTCCGTCGGCAGGAACTCCGACTTGCGATGAGCACGCTGGTAACGGAACTCGTTAAAGATGTTTGGTGACAGGATCGACGTAAGCTGAATGGACAGCGAGTTCGACTTGTCATCAAGGTCCACCGTGCGCTCAAGGGTATTGAGCCCGCCGCCGACATTATTCGGCGAGAAATTTGTAAATCGGATGAAGCGGCCCGTCAGTCGATTGCTCTTGTTGACTGTCTCTTATACACATCTGACGCTGCCGACGAGTTCCGAA
>JAUCQE010000045.1 GCA_030372865.1 Pyrinomonadaceae bacterium | reverse complement strand
CGAGATACACAGCGCTGTCTCGTGGGCTCGGAGATGTGTATAAGAGACAGGGGCGGCGTTGATAGGGGCGATCGCGAATGCAACAACGACAATATCGAATTTCGCGTCGAGCGCGGATTGCGCGTCGACGCTGGCGTGTTTACAGGGTCTGGGCGTGCAAATCGAACGTGATGGGGCAAGCGTAACGATCGAAGGCACAGGCTTTTCGGGCCTGAAAGCACCGTCTGAACCGCTTGATTGCGGCAACAGCGGCACGACGATGCGTCTGATATCGGGGATACTTGCCGCGCAGCCGTTCGAATCGGTTTTGATCGGCGACGAATCGCTGAGCCGGCGGCCGATGCGGCGTGTTATCGACCCTCTGGAAAAGATGGGTGCGACGGTCGAAGCGGTCGACGGGCATGCTCCGCTGACGATAAAAGGTACGGGCGAACTCGCGGCGATCGAATACGAACCGCCGGTCGCGTCTGCCCAGATCAAATCGTGCGTTCTGCTCGCTGGGCTCAATGCCGACTGGCAGACGACGGTGATAGAAAAAACGCCGACCCGCGATCACACGGAAAGAATGCTCGAGGGATTTGGTGCGGACATTTCGGTCGCAGAAGAAGGCGGCGTCCGCCGCATCACCGTGAACGGCCGCTCCCGGGAAATGACGGGAAGGGAATTTGCGGTTCCGTCGGACATTTCGTCTGCGGCGTTCCTGCTTGTCGCTGCGTCGTGTCTGCTCGGGTCTGCGATAGAAATGCCGGGCGTTGGGCTGAACCCGACGCGGGATGCTGTTGTCGCGGTGTTAAAGAGTCTCGGGGCGAACATAGAAGTCACGAACGAACGCCTTGTATGCGGCGAGCCGGTCGGTGATCTGGTCGTTTCAGGCGGTCTCGACAGTCGGCGTAACGACGAGCCAATACGTGGCTCCGTGATCGCGAACCTGATCGACGAAATACCCGTGCTCGCCGTTTTCGGGACGCAGATCGACGGCGGGCTTGAGATACGCGATGCGGCAGAATTGAGGGTAAAGGAGTCGGACCGCATCGCCGCCGTCGTTGCGAACCTGCGGAAAATGGGCGCAGAGGTAGAGGAATTCGAAGACGGGCTTCGCGTCGCGAAGAGCCGGCTTCGCGGGGCGGAGATCGAGACGTTTCACGATCACCGGATCGCGATGGCCTTCGGCGTCGCGGGGCTTTTTGCCGAGGGCGAAACGACGATCCTCGGTGCCGAATGCGCGGATGTTTCGTTCCCGGGCTTTTTCGACGTGCTCGCACGCGTGTCTGCCGAAGCGGTTTGACATTGCCGGGGTACGGCGTAATAATCCGTCACTTGTTCTTTTAAATATCAAAGCGTTTCGGGGCTGCCGCTTGCGGCGGCAACCAAGGTGAAGCCGGGTGAAATTCCCGCACGATCGCGTCACTGTGAGCCATCGGCATTACTGTCGGATGGCGAAGTCAGATCTCCGACCCGAAATGTTTTGCCACTACGGTGTTTCGCGTCAAAGCACCGGAGGCAGTCAAGGTATTCATTTATTTAAATGCCCTGTGCTTCAGGTCCGCGATGCGGACGCGTACGCACGGGGCTTTTCGTTTTTTATGCGGTTCGGTCTTTACATTCTTTTGGCGGCGATGCTGCTCGGGGCATGCGGCGGAAACTCTTCGCCCGCTAAACAGCACGCCCGGACGGTCACGGACGGCATCGGCCGCGAGGTCGGTTTGCCGGAACGCGTTGACCGCGCCGTTTCGCTTGCCCCTAGCATCACGGAGATGATCTTTGCCGCGGGTGCGGGCGACCGGCTTGTCGGCGTGACGACGTTCTGCGATTTTCCGGCAAAGGCGAAGAAGATCGAAAAGGTCGGCGACACGCAGACGCCGAACGTCGAACGCATCGTCGGACTGCGGCCGCAGGTCGTTTTTGTCTCGACGGCATCGCAGCTTGAGGCTTTTACCGACGTACTCGGGCGGCAGGGAATCAGCGTTTACGTCCTTGATATCAAGGGAATCGGCGATGTCGCGGGTGGCCTTCGGACGCTTGGCGAGATCTTTGGCACCGCTGATGCGAGCGTTCGCGCGGCTGAAGAGCTTGAAAGGCGTGCCGCGGCGGTCGAGCAAAGGGCGGCGTCGATGCCGAAGGTGCCGGTCTTTGTGCAGATCTCACGCGAGCCGCTGTTCACCATCGGCCGCGAATCGTTCGTGACGGAGATCGTCGCTCGTGCCGGCGGCGACGTGATGACCAAGGACATCGCGACCGCGTATCCGACGCTCAGCAAGGAAACGGCTCTGGCGATGAACCCGCCGGTGATCCTGCTTTCGGACAGCGAGGACAACCGCGAGCCGAACGAGGCATTTGCCGCGTCCGACGCCGTAAAGAACGGCAGGGTTTACCGCATCAACCCCGACATTATCTCGCGGCCCGGGCCGAGGCTTGTGGATGCGATGGAGGAGATCGCACGGGTTCTGAGCGAAAAGTAACGCGAAGGTTTTGCACCGGTTTCCAGTTTATTTTGAATCGCACGTTCTACAAGTTTGGTTTGCTTGCGGCGGGGCTTGGGATGGCTCTGCTGCTGGCGTTGTCGCTCGGGAGCGAGAGCCTTTCGCTGTTTGCTTTGGACGAACAGGGCCGGGCGATATTGTTCGATATCAGGATGCCGCGCGTTCTGCTCGGGGCGTGCATCGGGGCGAGCCTTGCGGTCGCGGGGGCTTCGCTGCAGTCGCTCTTGCGGAATCCGCTTGCCGAGCCGTATCTGCTCGGCGTTTCTAACGGTGCGGCGTTGGGGACGCTGCTGGCGTTCGTGTTGTTCGAAAGCGTCGCGGCGGCGAGGCCGATCTTAGCGTTCGCGGGTGCGGCGGCGGCGACGTTCGCGGTCTATCAGATGGCCCGCAGCCGTGCGGGAATGAACGTCGAGCGGCTCGTGCTTTCGGGCGTTATCGTGACGACGTTTCTTTCCTCGATCATCGTCCTGCTGACCAGTTTGCTCGATGCGGCGAGGCTTCGCGGGTACACGTTCTGGCTGCTCGGCGATCTTTCGCAGGCGACGTGGGACGGCTTTTACCTGACGCTTGCGGCGGCGACCGTCGGCACCGTCGTCCTGTCGTCGCAGGCGAAGGCGTTGAACCTGATGATGATCGGCGAGCGTGATGCGTTTGATTTCGGCGTCGAGGTCGGGCGTGTGCGGATGATCGTCTTCGGCACGGCGAGCGTGTTGGTCGGGACGGCGGTCGCGGCGAGCGGCTCGGTCGGTTACGTCGGGCTGATCGTGCCGCATCTCGTTCGGTTGGCGGTCGGGAGCGATAACCGTCTGGTGGTGCCGATGTCAGCGGCGGCCGGGGCGATATTTGTCGTGCTTGCGGACACGGTCGCGCGGACGGCGATCGCGCCGCGGGAACTTCCGGTCGGGGCGATCACGGCCTTGATCGGGGCTCCGCTGTTCATATTTTTGCTGAGGAGGAACTAGCCGCGGGCTGCGATGCTTAGGGTTCGGGACATCACCATCAAATACGGGCCGTGTGCGGTGTTGGCGGGTATTTCTTTTGACCTGGCGGCGGGGCAGATCATTGCCTTGCTCGGGCCGAACGGCGCGGGAAAATCAACCTTGATGCGGTCTTTGAACGGCACGATGCCGACGGCGTCGGGCAGCATCGAACTGGACGGACGGCCTGTTTCGGCGTATTCGCGGCGTGAGATATCGCGGCGGATCGCGGTCGTTGCGCAGGAGAACGAGACGAAATTTCCCGTGACCGTGCTCGAATTCGTCCTCGCCGGGCGTTTTTCGCGAGGGACGGCGTTCGGGTGGGAAACGGAGCACGACATTTCGGCGGCGGAAAGGGCTTTGGCGGAGTGCGATCTGAACGGATTTGGCAGGCGGATGATGAACGAACTTTCGGGCGGCGAGCGGCAGCGAGTGGTTTTGGCCCGGGCTTTGGCAACCGAGGCAAAAATACTTCTGCTCGATGAGCCGACGGCGAATCTCGACCTCTCGCATCAGGCGTTGATGTTCCGCCTGGTGCAGGAAAGGTGCCGGTCGGCGGGGAATTCGGCCGTAATTGTTACGCACGACCTAAATCTGGCCGCGGAATTTGCCGATGCGGCGATAATGCTGCATCGGGGACGCGTGTTCGCCTCCGGGACGCCCGAGGAAGTGCTGACCGGAGACAATATCGCGGAAGTCTTCGGCGTCCGGACGCTTATCGACAACAACCCCGCGACCGGAAACGTGCGGATAACGCCGGTTTTTTGATCGCAGTGAGCCGTTGCAGTCCTGCAGTTGGCGATTGCAGTCCTGCAGTTGGCGATTGCAGTCCAGCAACTGGCGATTGCAGTCCTGCAGTTGGCGATTTCATTCCTGCA
>JAUCQE010000044.1 GCA_030372865.1 Pyrinomonadaceae bacterium | reverse complement strand
GGCCTCGGTGGGCTCGGCCACATGGCCGTCAAGATCGCGAAGGCAATGGGCGCGGAAGTTTCCGTTTTCAGCACCTCGCCAAGCAAGGAAGCCGACGCGAAAACGCTTGGTGCCGATGGCTTCATCGTCAGCAAAGACCATGATGCAATGGCTGCCGCTGCCGGAAGCTTCAATTTGATCATCGATACCGTCTCGGCAAATCACGACATCAATCCGTATATCAACGCCCTCGGGCTCAACGGTGTGCTGGTCGTCGTCGGCATGCCGGAAACGCCGGCGACCGTGCATCAGGCTTCGCTGATCCTTGGCAACAAGGCCATCGCAGGCTCGCTGATCGGCGGCATTCCCGAGACGCAGGAGATGCTGGACTTCTGCGCCAAGCACGGGATCAAGTCGGACATCGAGCTCATCAAGCCCGACTACATCGACCAGGCATACGAACGCACGATCAAAGCCGACGTCCGCTATCGCTTTGTCATCGATATGAAGAATGCCTAGATACGTCGCATTGCTCCGCGGCATCAACGTCGGCGGAAACACTATGATCAAAATGGAAGAGCTTCGACGTATGTTCGAAGCTCTCCGTTTTGGCAATGTCGCGAGCTATATCAACAGCGGCAACATCGCGTTCGATGTCGGCGAACCATTGCAAAAGCCCGCACGTAGTAAGGGCACCGGCCTGGAATCTGATCTCTCGACACAGATCGAATCTGCGATCCTGGAATCTTTCGCCAAGCCCATTCCCGTGATGGTCCGCGATCAGCAGCACATCCACGCGATCCTCGACAAAAACCCGTTCGCCGGCCGGTTCGAAAGCCACAAGGAAATGCACGTGCTTTTCTTGCGGGACGAGATGCCCGCCGAAAAGCAGAAGGAGTTATTGAATAAGCAAACCGAGCACGAACGCTTCGCCGTTCTCGGCCGCGAGATCTACTGCCATCTAAAGCTCGGCGTCGCGGACAGTCTGCTCGGCAAAGGATTTTTCGAAAAGAAACTAAAGGTCGCCGTAACCGCCCGCAACTGGCGAACAGTCGAAAAGCTCGCCTCTCTTTGAGCTTTCGCTTGATTAATTCCCCGGAATATGTAAAAAACCTAAAGCCGCCTTGTGCACTGCGCACCCACCCGGACAGCAAGGCATGACACCCTAAAAACCTCAGTTGGAGATATAGAAATGAAGAAAGCCGCCGCCTTGTCCGCGCTTTTGATCGCGTTATTCGTCAACGCTGCCTCAGCCCAGACGGATCTTTTCACCACCGCATTACAACAATTCGACGCCAAGAATTACGAACAGGCAGCCGCCACATTCGGGCAGGTCATCGCCCAGTCGCCACAGAATTACCAAGCACATTTCAACCAGGGCCTCTGCTATTACAACCTTAAACGCTACACCGACGCCCAGGCATCATTCGAGCGGTCGGTCGCGATCAAAGCAGACTATGTTCGCGCGAATTACTGGCTTGCGATGGCGTTTACGGCACAGAGTAAATACGACGCCGCAGAGCCTTGGTTCAAAAAGACCCTGCAATACGAACCGGGCAACGCCAATGCCTATTACCGGCTCGGGCTCATCTATCAGGACCAGAAAAAATACCCCGACGCCGAGGCCGCGTTCAAAAAGGCAATCGAGTTCAAGCCCGACGACGCCGCGTTCAAGACCGAGCTCGGCAACGTCCTCGTCAGCCTTAAGCGTTTCCCCGAGGCGATAAAGGCCTTCAGCGGAGCCATCGCCATTGCCCCCGATTCAGCTAACGCTCAACTCGGCATGGGCAACGCCTATTACAACGACAGCAAGAACGCCGAGTCGATCCCCTATTACAAACGGGCCGCCGAGCTTTCGCCGAATTGGGCGACCGCTCACCTTTACCTCGGCGACGCATATTACCGCACGCAGCAATACGGCCTCGCCCGTGCGTCGTATGAAACGTCGCTCAAACTCGACCCGAAAAAGGCTGACACCATCTACGGCATGGGCATCACGCAAGTAAAGCTCAAAGACCGTGCCGCTGCCCTTCGTTCGCTTGAGCAGCTAAAACCGCTCGACGCCGAGCGTGCTGCGACTTTGCAAAAGCAGATCGACGCTCTACCATTGAAATGACCTCAAATTATGGCGATCAGGCGTCCGTTCAATTTCCGGCAGTGGATCGACGAGCACCGGCATTTGCTGAAGCCGCCCGTCGGGAACCAATGCGCTGTCTCTTATACACATCTGACGCTGCCGACGAGTTCCGAACGGTGT
>JAUCQE010000043.1 GCA_030372865.1 Pyrinomonadaceae bacterium | reverse complement strand
GTTTCAAAGCTTGCGTCGATGTCGATGTTGGTGCTGTCCTTTTCGACGGTCTCTTCGGTAAAGGGCTTCAAGTAACTCGGCAGCAGCTTTTTGATCTTTGGCCGGATGGTGTAAGCAGCGTATTCTTCCTTGTCGAATTTCGACATCGGGATAACGCCGTTCGAATCAACGGCATGGACCGCGATCTCCGCCCGCTCGGCAATACGGCGGTTGTGTTCCG
Organism: Pyrinomonadaceae bacterium; assembly: GCA_030372865.1. GTDB lineage: Bacteria > Acidobacteriota > Blastocatellia > Pyrinomonadales > Pyrinomonadaceae > OLB17. The sequence continues at coordinate 9,131 of JAUCQE010000043.1, read as the reverse complement.
GGATGATGAAGCACGGAAAATCGTCTGTAACGATCAGAGCGGCATCCTTCGCGAGTTTCGCGACGGTGTTCTTCGGCGAGTTTTCGTCTTTCTGCAAATGGAAGATGTAACGAATGCCCAGACGTTCGAATTCACGCCGTTTTTCCTCGACGCCCTCGAGGATAAAGGTGTGAATGCGGTCGCTTGCCCAGGGGTAGTAATATTTCAGGCCTTCGTAAACGACGAGCGGCATCTTTAGTTCGTTCGCCTTTCGGATCGCCCAGACAAGCGCGTGGTTCTGCGACGTCCGCTTGAACATCTGCATCCAATAAAGGACATACCGGCCCTTTGGGTTAATCTCTTTTTCGTTCAGCTGAACGACCCTTTCGTTGATCCGCATTGAAAAGTATTATAGGTGGTGCTCACCACAGAGGTCACAGAGAGCACTGAGGTTATGAAAACAAATATCCCGTTTTGTCATTTTGCGTCTACAGACAACTTATTCGCCGCGGCCCGTTTTTCGGTTTTATTTCTCGGTGTTCTCTGTGCTCTCTGTGGTGAAACTGCCGCCCAGGATTTCAAACAGGTCCATCCGGGCGTGGAGTATGCGGAGGTCGAGCACAAGATCGGAAACGACCCGCTGAAGATCAATCTGCTGCGGCTCGATCTCAAGAAGGTGCGGTTGGACGTCCACCACGCTTTCGACAAGGCGATCGGGCTTGAGACCACCTCGTCGATCGCAAAGCGAAAAGGCGCGGTCGCTGCGATCAATGCCGGGTTCTTCCGGTTGGACAAGAGCGAATTTGCGGGCGATGCCGCGGACATTCTAATGACGGATGGCAGGTTGCTCAGCGAGGGCACACGAGGCCGCGCAACGTTGTTCCTGGAAAACGGCAAGAAGCAGACAAACGCCGAGGTGCGGTACTCGCGGCTCGGTGTTTGGCTCGGATCCGATCAATCGAGATTCCGCGTCCTGCTTTCCGGGATCAACCGTCCGCGCAACCAAGGCGAGACTGTGGCTTTCGACCGCTTCTACGGCGACCGCACCAGTTCGACCGAGCCTGGAACAGAGATCGTCTTTACGGGCTGTGAACGCAAGCGGGACGGGTGGCATTACATGGCGAGCTGCAGCAATTTTGAAGTCCGTGAGAATGCGGCCGGCACGACGATACCGCCCGACGGTTTTGTGATCTCCGCCGGAAACGACTCGTTTCCCACAAAGGCCAATCTGCTAGGTGAACTAAAAAAGTTCGCGGCGCTCAACGACAAGAAAAAACGCCTGATCTTCCGGGTCGAGGACGCGGAACAAACCGCACGCGTGTTTTCCGCGGACTACGATGCCGTTGCCGGCGTGCCGATGCTGATCACCAACGACCAGATAAATATCACGTGGGAAAAAGAGCGTGCGGCCCGAGCCTTTGCCGAATCACGCCACCCGCGGACGGCGGTTGCGAAGCTGAAAGACGGCAAGTTCCTGATGATGACGGTCGATGGGCGGCAGCCGGGGGTGAGTGTCGGGATGTCGCTGCAGGAGCTCGCCGAGTATCTCCTGTCGCTCGGGGCGGTTGATGCGATGAACCTTGACGGCGGCGGCTCGACGACGATGGTGCTGGATGGCAAGGTCGTCAAAAAGCCCTCCGACAGGGAGGGCGAGCGCAAGGTCGGCGATGCGATCGTCGTAACGCTACGCAATAAGAAATAGCGGCCCGGGCCTGAAAACCTTCTTGAAAGCGGACGCGTATCAGTGGTAAATTCCCTGCACATTCCCCTGATTCGTCATTGCCTTTATGAAAAGACTCCTGTTCCTTGCGTGTACACTCATTTGCCTCTTTACCGCCGCAAATGCACAAACGCCGCAGCCCGCCCAGCGTAAGACGATCGCCTCGGTGACCGAGAAAGCGACGCGGATCGACGGTTTCGTGCCGCTGTACATAAACGCGGACGAGGGCAAGATCTACCTTGAGGTGCCGCGGTTCAATAAAGAGCTGCTTTATCTCGTCAGCCTGCCGACCGGCGTTGGCTCGAACCCGATCGGGCTTGACCGCGCGCAGCTCGGCACGACAAAGGTCGTTACATTCGAGCGTGCCGGGAACAAAGTGCTGATGGTGCAGCCGAACTACGATTACCGCTCGACCGGCGACGCGAAGCAGCGGCGTTCGGTCGAGGAGTCGTTCGCGCGGAGCGTAATCTGGGGATTTAAGGTCGAGGCCGCCGAGGGCGACCGTGTGCTTGTGGACGCGACCGGGTTCTTCATCCGCGATGCGCACGGCGTTGCCGACCGGCTGAACGCCGCACGGCAGGGCACCTACAGTTTTGACGAAAGCCGCAGCGCTCTTTACCCGGCGAATACGAAAGGCTTCCCGCTCAACACCGAGGTCGAGGCGACGATCACGCTTTCGACCAGCGCAGAACCCGGCAGCCTGGTCAATCAGGTGACGCCGACGGGCAGGCACGTTACGGTCAGGCAGCGGCATTCGTTCGTCGAACTGCCCGACGACAAATACCGCCCGCGAAAGTTTGACCCGCGGACAGGTGCGATCTCGCTCAGCTTTTATGATTACGCGACCGAAATAAATGAAGAGCTCGAGAAACGATGGATCATCCGCCACCGCCTCGAAAAGAAAGACCCGACGGCGGCCGTCAGTGAAGCGGTAAAGCCGATCGTCTATTACGTCGATAACGGCGCGCCGCCGGCGATACAGCAGGCGTTGGTCGAGGGTGCGGCGTGGTGGAACCAGGCGTTTGAGGCGGCAGGTTTCCGCAACGCGTTTCAGGTGCGCGTGCTGCCCGCGGACGCCGACCCGATGGACGTGCGCTACAACGTCATCAACTGGGTGCACCGCTCGACGCGCGGCTGGTCGATCGGTGACAGCGTGGTCGACCCGCGAACAGGCGAGATCTTGAAAGGCAACGTGACGCTCGACTCGCAGCGGGCACGGCAGGATTTTCTTTTGGGCGTGGGCATGACCCCGCAGTATTCAGGCGTTGCCTGCGAGCTCGGGATGATGCCCGAACCGACGCATCTTGCCTTTGACGCGACCGCCGCCGAGATCACGTCGATGTCGTACGCGCGCATCCGCCAGCTTTCCGCGCACGAGGTCGGCCACACGCTCGGCTTTGCACACAACTTTGCCGCCAGCACGTACGGCCGCGGTTCGGTGATGGACTATCCGGCTCCGATGGTCGAGATACGGAACGGAACGATCGACCTGTCGAATGCATATGCGGTCGGCATCGGTTCGTTCGACAAGTTTGCGGTCACGTATTCATACGCAGAGTTTCCGGCCGGTGCGGACGAAGATGCGGAGTTGGCCAAGATCGTGCGGCAGGGATTAGCGAACGGCATGCTGTATATCTCAGACATCGACGCGCGGCCCGCGGGTGCGGCTCATCCGTTGGCAAATCTTTGGGACAACGGGCCGGACCCGGTGGCGATGCTCAAACACGAAATGCAGGTCCGCCGCATCGGGCTTGATAATTTCGGGCTGAAGAACATCAAGGTCGGCACGCCGCTTTCCGAGCTAGAGCTCGTTTTCCTGCCGCTTTATCTTCATCACCGCTATCAGCTAACGGCAGCGGCGAAGAACATCGGCGGCGTCTATTATACGTATGCCGTTCGCGACGGCAGCGGGCCGCTGCCCGCACGTGTCGCCGAGCCCGTGCCGGCGGCCGAGCAGCGTAAGGCGCTCGAAGCCGTGCTTGCGACGATCTCGCCGCGTGAGCTTTCGATACCGGAAAACGTGCTGAGGCTGATGCCGCCGACGGCGTCGGGATACTGGTCTGGAAGGTCGGAGACGTTTGCGAAACGGACGTCGCCGGTCTTCGACGCGGTCGGTGCGGCGGAGATCGCTGCCGACGCGGCGATAAGTGCGTTGCTCGAGCCGAACCGCGCGGCACGCACGATAAACCAAAACGCCCGCGACAAGTCGAGCCCGCACTTCCGTGAGGTCATCGATGCGCTGATGAAAGCAACTTGGTCAGCTGTGCCCGCGACGAATGCGAACGAGGCCGTACTGCAGCGTGCTGTTCAAAGCGTGGCGGTGAACAGGCTGATGGACCTGGCCGCAAACGCGAACGCGAATACGCAGGTGCGGGCCGTCGCCGTGGATGCATTGCGGTCGCTCGCAGCGACGCTCAAGCGCGCTCCCGGTGTCGGCGATGCCGGAGCACATCGACGCTTCACGGCAGACGAGATCGAACGGTTCCTCGCACGTCCGGCCGAAACGCGAAAGCCGACCGCGCCGCTTCCAACTCCGCCGGGGGACCCGATAGGGAATTAAAACTGACGGGTAATAAACGTAGGCGTCCGCCCGCGCGAACTCCCTAAGAGAGACGGCCGCTCTACGTTATTTTTTGAGGTATCTGAGCGACGCCATCACCTTTATCGATTCGCGGAGCGTGATATCGCCTTTGTCCGCCACCAGCGAATAGTATTGCGTCAGGGAACCTTTCGGCTCGTACCGTTTCTTCGTCGCCATCCAGGAAACGAAAAGGCTTTTCTCTTCGTCCTGCGAATAACCCGCGGCGATACGATCGGCGAAGTATGGATTGCGGCCGAACAACTCTGATTCGCTGACGTCGCCGATACCGTCATTTGCCGACTGTATGGCAAATGACTTCCCGTTCGAATGACGATAGACGATGGTAAAGAAAAGAATGCCGGGTGCCGGCGGTTCTTCCAGTTCAAGCGAATCGAACTTAAAGCCGGCCGGCACGTAAGTCGGCACGGCTATCGCGGCATTCAGCTTCTTTAATTCGCTGAGCTTATCGGAAGGAATGCGGGACGTCGTCCCGTCAGTGTAGGCGGCAGACTGAGCGGCCGCGCCCGAAACCAACAACGAAAGCGCGAATATGAGAGCCAATACAGAGATCTTTGCTATAGATATGTTCATATTCTGAAGGGGGAGGAAACAAAGGTGCGGGAGTTTGAAGAGCTCGCGTTTTCCAATATCCTAGACACGCTATGACGTCCAAGAAAACACGCCTTGCCCTATTGCTCACAATATTTACCTTTTCCGTCACGGCTGTCAAAGCCGATGAGGTAGACCGTGCGGTCCGCATGCGGATGGCTGAGCGAAATATTCCCGGAGCGGCGGTCGCAGTGGTGAAGAACGGCCGCGTCGTTAAGATGAAAGGCTATGGCCTTGCGAGCATCGAGTTCGGCGTGCCGGTGACGACGGATACGGTGTTTGAGATCGGTTCGGTCTCAAAGCAGATGACCGCCGCCGGCATAATGCTGCTGGTACAGGACGGCAAGGTATCGCTCGACGAACGCATATCGAAATATCTGCCCGGGACGCCTGAGGACTGGAAAGACGTGAGGGTGCGGCACCTGCTGACACACACATCGGGCATTAAGAGCTATACGAGCCTGACGGGATTCGAGCTTTCGCGGCGGGTGAGGATCGACGGTTTTATCAAGCAGCTGTCGCCGTATCCGCTTGAGTTCACGCCGGGCGAAAAGAACATCTACAGCAATAGCGGATACAACCTGCTCGCCTACATTATCGAAACGCAGAGCGGTATGGCTTACATGGACTTTATGCGCGAACGCATCTTCCTGCCGCTCGGGATGACGCGGACCGGCGACCGCGACCCGCGGAACATCATCCGCTTACGCGCAGAAGGTTACGAGTGGCAGATGGACCGCTACGCCGGACGCGATGGCAGCCTTACGGACCTGATGGGTGCGGGTTCTATCACGTCCACGATCGCCGACATGGTGAAGTGGGAGGCGGGACTTCGCGGCGATAAGCTACTAACACCTGAAAGCAAACGCGAGATCTGGACGCAGTTCAAATTCAATAACGGATCACTCTCGCCTTACGGGCTCGGCTGGCGCATATCAGACGTACGAGGAGTGAAGCTGATCGGACATACAGGGCAGACCGCTGGGTTTGGTGCGGCCATCTTCAGGTACGTTGACGATAGCGTTACGGTGATCACGCTGACGAACCTCGGCGAACTCGGAATGGGAAGTTTGATAGCGTCGAGTGTCGCAAAAGCATTTTTGCCGAAACTTTCTCTAAAAAATGTGAAAATTTTTTCAGGCGAAAAACCGGAGTATAGCGAGGCGTTCATGCTAGCACTTAGTGATCGCATAACCGGAAAGATCGACGAGCAGAAGTTTACCGATTCACTCTACCGCAATCTGACAGGCGACCGAACGCGTGCGGCGGACAAGCGTCTTCAAGGCCTCGGGAAACTAACGCGTTTTGACTACGTCGGATCGGAAAATATCGACGGTAGAACGATTTACCGCTACCTTGCCGCTGCCGGAGGCCGGATGATGTTGTGGCGGTTCGCGGTGGATGAAGCCGGCAAGATCCGCGAGATGGTTTTGGAAGAAGACGAGTGATGTTAGCGGGCGATAGCAGTAGTGATATCGGGGCGTGTGCTATCAAACGCGAATGCGCAACTCATGAGACAAGAAACCTTCAAAGGTAACGCATCCGTTTTCATATACATACGAGGCAAAACCTAAACAAATTTCTAGCACTTCGTAATATTTTTGTGATAGGTTATTAGCGGTTTACAAACCGTTTTACCGACTCCAAAACTAAACGAACGAAAAGAAAATATGGCAGCAAAAAAACCAGCAGCAAAAGCACCCGCTAAGAAAGCGGCACCGGCAAAGAAGGCAGCGGCACCCGCTAAGAAAGCGGCACCCGCAAAGAAGGCGGCTCCGGCTAAGAAAGCAGCAGCTCCGAAAAAGGCAGCACCTGCTAAGAAAGCGGCTCCGGCTAAGAAGGCAGCTCCGAAGAAAGCGGCCCCGGCTAAGAAAGCAGCTCCGGCCAAAAAGGCAGCAGCTCCGAAGAAAGCGGCTCCGGCTAAGAAAGCGGCACCCGCTAAAAAGGCAGCACCGGCTAAGAAAGCGGCTCCTGCAAAGAAGGCAGCTCCGAAGAAAGCCGGCAAGAAGTAGTTTCCGCCGTAAGGCAGAATTACTGAATGCGAAGAGGCCCGTCGATCACTCGGCGGGCCTCTCGTTTTTTGTTTAGTGTGTTACGCTAGAAGTTCAGCGCGATATCATCATTCGATACGGTCACCTCAACGCTGCCGCCTTCCGCAAGCCTTCCGAAAAGTATCTCGTGTGCCAGCGGCTGTTTGATCTTTTCATGTATGAGGCGTGCCATCGGCCTTGCACCGTAGCGTGCGTCAAAGCCGTGCTTCGCCATCCACTCGCGTGCCGCTTCATCGAGCTTAACGAGCACCCTTTTTTCGGCAAGCTGGCCGTTGAGCTCGTTGATGAACTTGTCGACGATCAGCTTAATGATCGAGATCTCGAGCGGTTTGAATGCGACCCACGCATCGAGGCGGTTGCGAAACTCCGGGGTGAAGGTACGTTCGATAGCACCCTTCGCGCTTCCCTTAGTTTCGGCCAAGTTGCGAAAGCCCATACCGCCGGATGAAAGGTCTTTCGCACCCGCGTTGGTGGTCATGATCAGGATAACGTTGCGGAAGTCAGCCTTCTTGCCGTTGTTGTCCGTGAGCGTTGCCGAATCCATCACCTGCAGCAGCAGGTTGAAGAGATTCGGATGCGCTTTTTCTACCTCATCAAGAACGAGCACCGCATGCGGCGTGCGCATTATGGCCTCTGTAAGCAATCCGCCCTGGTCAAAGCCGACATATCCCGGCGGTGCACCGATGAGGCGAGAGACAGTGTGCGCCTCGGAGTACTCGCTCATGTCAAAGCGGATGAACTCGACACCGAGAGTTTCGGCGAGCTGTTTCGAAACTTCGGTCTTGCCGACGCCGGTCGGGCCGGAGAAAAGGAACGAGCCGATCGGTTTGGTCTCGTGCCCGAGGCCGGCACGTGAGATCTGGATCGCGTCGACGATCTTGTCGATGGCTTCGTCCTGGCCGAAGATGTGTTTCTTCAGGTCTTCGCGAAGCGTTTTCAGCCGCTGCTTCTCATCGCTGACGACGGTCTTCGGCGGCACCTTTGCCATGCGGGCGATGGTGTTCTCGACCATCTCGGTCGTCACGCGTTTCGGCCGTTTGTTCTCAGGCAAAAGCTTGACCGAGGCACCGACCTCGTCTATGACGTCGATGGCCTTGTCCGGAAGAAAGCGGTCGTTGATGTATTTGCCCGCAAGCTCGGCCGCTGTGCGAAGGGCCTCGTTCGGGTACTTGACGCCGTGGTGCTCCTCGTAAAAACGCTTGAGCCCCTGCAGGATGTGATACGTCTCCTCAATGGTCGGTTCGTTGATCTCGATCTTTTGAAAGCGGCGTGCGAGCGCACGGTCGCGGTCGAATGCCGCCTTATATTCGGCAAAGGTCGTCGAACCGATACAACGAAGCTCACCGGCGGCTAGTGCCGGCTTTAGGATGTTCGACGCATCCATCGAACCGCCGGAGACCGAGCCCGCACCGACGACCGTGTGGATCTCGTCGATAAAAAGTATCGCGTTCTCTTCTTTCTTGAGGTCGTTGATGATCGCCTTGAACCGCTGTTCGAAATCGCCGCGATAACGCGTGCCCGCAAGCACAGCACCCATGTCGAGTGCAAAGACCTTTGCGTCTTTCAAGACCTCCGGCACGTCGCCCTCGCTGATCTTAAGGGCGAGCCCTTCGGCGAGAGCGGTCTTGCCAACGCCGGGTTCGCCGACGTAAAGCGGATTGTTCTTTTTACGGCGGCAGAGGACCTGGATCGTGCGTTCGATCTCTTTCTCGCGGCCGACGATCGGGTCGATCGAGCCTGCGCGGGCCTTTTCGACAAGCTCGACGGTAAAACTCTCGAGCGGCTTCATCTGCGGACGGCCGCCACCCATTCCGGGAAACTCTTCGTCGTCGTCAAAGCCCTCGGGGAACGGGTCGCCTTGCCCGATCTTGGAAATGCCGTGCGAGATGAAGTTGAGGATATCGAGGCGGGTTATGCCCTGCTGAAGCAAAAGGTAAACCGCATAGCTCTGCTCCGCCTGGTAGAATGCCGCGAGAATGTTGCCGCCGTCGACGGCACTCTGGCCGCTGCCCTCGGCCTGAAGCACGGCATAGTTGATCGTCGATTGAAAGGTCGCTGTCAGCTCCGGCATCACCTTTGTGCCCTCGGGCATTTTCTCGAGAGCGGTGTCGAAGTAATCCTCGAGGGCTTTCGACATTTCAGGGATGCTCGCGCCGCAGTTGAAGAGTATTTCGTTAGCGGCCGAATCTTT
>JAUCQE010000042.1 GCA_030372865.1 Pyrinomonadaceae bacterium | reverse complement strand
AGATCTACACCGTTCGGAACTCGTCGGCAGCGTCAGATGTGTATAAGAGACAGGTCGTTAAGGGCGTAAAAGAAAAGCTGATTTCCGAGAGCCAGGTGCTCTCGGTCGAAGCTGATCGAGATAGAGTCGAATAAGACAAAGTCTCCGGTGGGGCCAACCGACCGCATTTTTAGCGAGTTCTGGCCGTTAACCAAAGCCGATGTCGGGATCTGCTGAGATATTTGGTAAGGGATCTGTCCGGCGCTTGTTGGAGTGGTCAACTGCTGGTTGTTCAAAAAGATCTCTGTCTGATGCAATCCGGGCGAATACCCTTGGAAACGCACGGTTACAGTCGCGGTCGGTTTTGTTAGGTCTACCCCTGACAGATTGAAATTCAACGTTGTCTGCGTGGAAGTAACTAGCCGTCCCCAATAATTTTCCGCGTCGCCGTTCCGAATCGTGGAAAGATAATTTGTTCGCTCCTTGAGGCTCAACGTTTGAGAATAACTGGGCGAAACAACGGTGCCCGCGCTCGGCCTCGAAACCCGAGTCGCCATCCGCTTACCCACATTTGGCCCTACGATAAGAAACTATGCCCTCGTATCGCTCTCCGGGGTATCGACACCGCGACCGAGAAATTCGATGTAATCTCCATTAGGACCCACGATGAGGCTCTGCTGAACACCTTCGTCGTAGAGCTGCCAAAGTGTCGAATCAGAGTTCACGTTAAACCCGGCTGCCTCAAGCTGGGCTCTTGAAACGCGGTGAAGTCCAGCCTTTTCGACGCCGATCTTGACTCCCGGCTGAGCAACGACCCACCGGTGCGTATCCGGATCTGCTACAAGCCTGCCTTTTTCAACTTCGGCCGTTAATTCTTTCGACAGGTTCAAGTCGGCGGCTGAAATAGAGTTGGGCAGGACGGTCCGCTGGCGATCACGGAGGTCAGAATCATATTTCGAAAGATCTTCAACGAAGACGCTCCCGATCGGATCGCTCGTGATCACCTTACCGTCCAATGAAACGCTTGCAATAAGATAAACCGCACCGGGGGCACCGTTATAGTCCACGAGATTGTATTTCTCATCGAAGACCGGCTCGCTGCCGGCGTTCAGAGACCCTCCGGGTATGGCGACATCAGACACAAGAGACTTGCCTTCAGAGTCGAGTCTGTAGACGTAAAAGGCAACGTTTCTGACTTCGGCCTTCATTTGCCAACGAACTAACGTCAAGCCGGTTCCGTCGTAAAATGCCTCGCCCTTTGCAAAAGCTGTAGTCAGATCTGTAGTTGGCGGAGCCTGAAGCGGCGGCCGTTTTGCCTTACCACTCTGAACCTCTCGTTGTGCAGGGACCGGAAATGCCGATCCGCACACCAATATCGTCAGCAAAAGAAACGTTAAAGCTTTTTTCATTGATCCTACTCCCAGAACCCGCGGCTAAAGGCGAAGTTCTATACCACCTCGTAATCTACTACCCTAAATGACTAAAACCAACCTTTTTTTACAACAAAGAAAAAGTTTCTCGCTCGATCGCCGACGTTACCGCGTCCAGTTTCGATTCCGGGTCGAGTAGGAACGATTCCACGCTCGACTCGGTGTTTTGGTTTTTATGCAGATGCCGAATTCGACGATTCGATCAACTGCCGCAGAACAAAAGGCAGAATTCCGCCGCCCGTGTAGTACTCGAGTTCGATCGGCGTGTCGATGCGAAGCGTTAGCGTCGTTTCGGTTACCGTCCCGTCCGCTCGATTGATTCGAAGCGAAACATCCTGCATCGGCCTGACTTCTCCGGATTCCAATCCGATAAGGTCGAAGGTCTCGGTGCCGTCGATCTTCAACGATTCCGCCGACTGCCCGTCTTTGAACTGAAGAGGAAGAACTCCCATACCAACGAGATTGGAGCGGTGAATCCGTTCGAACGATTCCGCAACGACGGCCTTTACACCCATCAACCGTGTTCCCTTCGCGGCCCAATCGCGCGAACTGCCGGTTCCGTATTCCTTCCCGGAAAAGATCACCAGCGGCGTAGCGCTTTCTGCGTACTTCATGGCCGCGTCGTAGATCGCCATCTCCTCACCATCCGGCTGATACTTAGTGAAGCCGCCTTCGATCGGGGCAACCATCTTGTTCATAATGCGAACATTGGCGAATGTTCCGCGAAGCATTACCCGGTCGTTACCGCGACGGGAACCGTATGAGTTAAAGTCACGCGGCTCCACGCCCTGCTCTTGCAGATAAAGGCCGGCAGGCGAGTTTGCCTTGATCGCACCTGCAGGCGATATATGGTCGGTTGTTACCGAATCGCCGAATACAGCTAGAGCCCTCGCACCGTGGAAGTCGGAGAACCGGCCCGATTCCATCGAAAAGTTCTCAAAATAAGGCGGCTCCTGAATATAAGTCGAATTCGGATCCCACTCATAGACCTTTCCGGTGCTCGATTCGATCTCGTTCCAAAGCGGATTCTGCTCCGCAAACTCTGTGTAAAGCTTGCGATACGTCTCCGGCTCCGTCGCTGACTGCATTACGTCACGAACCTCATCGAGCGTCGGCCATACGTCCTTTAAGTAGACGTCATTTCCGTCCTTATCTTGCCCAAGCGGATCGATAACGACGTCTTTCAGAACGGTACCGGCCAGTGCATAGGCAACAACTAGCGGCGGCGACATCAGGAAATTAGCTTTGATATTCTGGTGAACTCGGGCTTCGAAGTTACGGTTGCCCGAAAGGACCGACGCCGCGATCAGATCGTTTTCAACTATCTCCGCCTCTATCGCCGCATCGAGAGGACCGGAGTTTCCGATACACGTCGTGCATCCGTATCCGACGAGGTTAAAGCCGACGGCATCGAGGTGTTCCTGCAAACCGGTCTTTTCTAAATACTCGGTCACGACACGTGAGCCGGGGGCCAGCGAGGTCTTAACATATGCAGGGACCGTCATCCCACGCTCATTCGCCTTTTTCGCAAGCAATCCCGCAGCTATCATTACCGACGGATTTGACGTATTGGTGCACGAAGTGATCGCCGCTATCAGCACATCTCCGTGCCCGATGGACACTTGTTCTGTCGGCGTATCGAGAGTTTCCGCATCTACTCGGTCGGGAGTGGGCCGGTTATTGACCATCTCCATCTCAGTTGTCGGGTTCGTGTTTCTGACACTTTCGCCCGGAACGACCGGAAGTGGTATTGACTTTGCGTCCTGACTGCCGCCTCCGACGACTTCCCCGGCCGCAACTCCTGCCATGGTCAGCATGTGCCGTCCGTCGAGGTCAGTTGCCGACTTACCATATCCACCGTCCGCAACCGGCATCGTGAAAAGCTCTTTGAAGCGATCGTCGAGGCTTGCGAGTTCGATACGATCCTGAGGTCGCTTCGGTCCGGCAACGGCGGGTGTGATGGTCGCGAGGTCCAAATTGTAGACGACCGAATAATCGACGTCTCCCTCTCTGGGAATGCCAAACATCCCCTGTGCCGTGTAGTAATTACGGATCGTCTCGATCTGCTCCGCCGTCCGGCCCGTTGCACCAAAATAGTCGAGCGTCTTCTCGTCCACGCCGAAGAAGCCCATGGTTGCTCCGTATTCCGGAGCCATGTTCGCAATGGTCGCCCGATCGGTCGCGTTCAGTGCCGCCGCACCTTCGCCGAAAAATTCCACGAACTTCCCGACGACCTTAGCTTTACGGAGCATTTCCGTAATTCGGAGCACCAGATCCGTTGCGGTCGCACCTTGCGGCAAAGTGCCGGTAAGGTTGACCCCGACGACGTCAGGCGTCAGGAAATAGACCGGTTGACCTAGCATTCCGGCTTCTGCTTCGATTCCGCCAACGCCCCATCCGACAATTCCGAGGCCGTTGATCATGGTCGTGTGCGAATCCGTACCAACCAGGGTATCCGGGAAATAAACGCCGTCCTTCTCAAATACACCCTTCGCAAGATATTCGAGATTGACCTGGTGCACGATACCGATTCCCGGAGGAACCACGCTGAATCCGTTGAACCCCTGAGTTCCCCATTTCAAGAAGCGATAACGCTGCTCGTTACGCTTGAACTCCATCTCCATGTTCCGCTGGTAGGCCGCCTCGCTGCCCGCGTAATCTACCTGTACGGAGTGGTCGATAACGAGATCTACCGGAACAAGAGGTTCGATGATCCCGACGTCTTTGCCCATACGCTGCACGGCAGATCGCATTGCAGCCAGATCTACCAAAAGCGGCACGCCAGCGAAATCCTGTAAAATCACCCGGGCCACAACAAACGGTATCTCTGCGGTGCGTTCCGCTGTCGCTCCCCAGTTGGCGAGTTCCCTAACATTCGCCTCGCTTACCTTGCGGCCGCCGTCGAAATTACGGAGCACCGATTCGAGCACGATCCGTATTGAGATCGGAAGCCTTGAGATATTGCCGATGCCTTCAGCCTGCAGCTGAGGCAAGGAGTAGAAAATGCCGTCCGAACCGTTTCCGGTCTTGAATGTTTGCCGAGTATTAAACAGTGTATGTTCCATGATGATCAGGTCCTGAAAATTGACAATATAGGGCTTTTATTCCAGTAAACTCAACGAAATCAAACCTAAATGTTAACACAAGTATTTACTGTTTAGACATCGCTCAGCCAATTGATCCAGCGGTTCTTCAGTGCTGAAGGCGAAAGAAAATCGACGATGCCTGTCGTGTTCCGTTCGACCTTGTCACGAAGTGTTAACGTAGCCTCGCAAAAGAAACGCACGAGATAGATCGTTGAGCACACCGATGTTTTCGGCCGGATCACAAGCCGGAGTCCATCATCTGTCAGCAGCGTCAATTCTTTCGGATACTTTACTCCGAGTTTATCGCGTGACATTCCCGTGTCTTCATATCCGGCGTCCCGTACCCTGAGCACACCGTCCCTTACGACAATCAACTTGTTCGCTGCCGATTCGTCACCCTTCTGCTTATAGCGGGCAAAGACGGTGGTTGCGTCTGCAAAATGAGCCCTGCCGCAATACCAATCTGTTACCGTGTCTGCAAGCCAGCGATTATCGATCCGATGGTCGTGATAGCCGGTGCCCCGAAAATGCCGCACATCCGACACTGAACCATCGTTCTCAACGATCGTGATCCTACCGGTGACGTCTGACCGTGTCGCGACCACGTTCCAGGAATGGTGGTGCTTATCCAGTGTTTGACCGCCTTCGAGCAGGTTCTCCTCAATAGAAAGCCATTCAAAATGTGCCTCCATGCGTCGTCCGCGCGGGAGTTCAAGATCGACTACTACATTAAATCCGGAACCGTAATCCGCTCTCAGATAATTAAAATATGAATTCCCGATGTGGCAAGAGGGTTCGATCTCCGATGCCTCGAACTGCTCTGCACGATACTGGATCGCGGCTCTGTAGTATGCCTGCCCTTTGCGGCAATACATGAACTCTACCGCCGGCGACCGCTGTGAAATTTCATCGTTGTCGGTCGTTGGCTTGTTGTAATCTGCCGAAAAGACAAAGTTATCAAGGAAATTTATCGAGATCAGCTCGCTTCCGTCATCGGAGAGGGCGTCGAAATGCCACAGTTCGTACGATTTTGGATCTGTTTGCCGATGCCATACGTCTTCCCTCAGGCTCGAGGCGAAAACGATCGGGTCATCAGGTGATTTAGGAATTACGGAGATCATCGCGAACAACCAAGAAAATCGTAAGCATTATGACAAAAGTACCATTATCGCAGCAATTTAAAGCAAACGTTTCGGCTCGTGGCCGCTATCTAAGCGACGGCTCTTCCCGTTTTCCAAATTTCACTATCTGCAGGAGTTCACAATGAGTTTTCTAAAAAGGTCGTTTCTGATCGGGTTGGTTGCCGTGGCCGCAGTATTCGCCGCAGCTTGTCCGGAACGCACGAGTATTGCAGACATTCAATCGAACCCGTCGAAGTTTCAAGACAAGACCGTCGCTGTCGCTGGCGTAGTTAAAGACAGCTATGGACTCAACATCCCGGGGACGCAGGTCCGCGGTGGCATCTACAAGATCGATGACGGCACCGGCTCGATCTGGATCGTAACGGAAGATGCGGTTCCCGGAAAGGGCGCGGAGATCGGTGTTGAGGGACGCATTGGAAGCGGGATCAATTGGAATGGCAAGAACTACGGCCTCGGAATGTACGAAAAGCAACGAAAATTCCGGCGACGTTAGTATTTGATCGGTTGGAATCGTTACGGGGCTGCGCGGTAAACTATCGCGTAGCCTTATTTCTTATGCGTGAACTCATAGAGATCATCGACGCCAAACTTGCCGAAAACCTTGAGCGATCTAAGCGACTCTTGGAGAATGTTGACGAGAACCTTCTCTTCAAACGCCCGTCCGGACTTGAATCGTCGTTCGCGCCATTTTCCTTTGGCGAGAATATTGTCCGCTCGGCTGCCGTTATCGAACAGGCTTTCGGTGGCATTACGACCCGGCTTTGGGATGACCCATTCGAATGGACCCTGCCGGAGGAGCTTGCCACGACCGAACGCATAGCCGCGTATATAAATGAAGTCGACCAGTACCGACGCAAAGGAATCGAATTCTTGGCTACTGACGATGACCTAAGGCGAACAATGCCCGCGCCAGAGACAGTTACTCCGATCTTAAAGATACTTCTAGACGCAATGTCTAAGTCTTCTACGCATATCGGGCAGGCCGCAACGATACTGCATTTGCTTAGGCATCAAACCGGCGTCTGATATCGGGGCAGATTTTGCCCATCGTTGTATTTCGAACTTTTTCGTGTAAGAATTCGTTTGCAGTCGAGTGCTTCTACTCGACGGAGGGCGTAATGTACTGTCCCAGGTGCGGTCAACAGCAAATATCTGATCAAACGAAGTTTTGCTCGCGGTGCGGTTTTCAACTTGGCATCGTAGGTGAATTGTTGATCAACAACGGCTTCCTGCCCCAGCTTGCGGAACTTTACAACAAGAAGTCGACCATATTCACCAGGCGAAACGGGCTTATCTTTACGCTGTTTTGGTTTCTATTCTTTCTCTTCATCATGACCCCGTTCTGGGGAATTATGGACGTCGATGAGTTGGCGGTTTTTTCGGCGATCCTTGCGATTTTCGGTAGCCTGATCTTGCTGCTTGTGTCGATGCTGATTTTGAAGAAAGCGCCCGTTCTGCCAAATTATCTTCCGAACGAAGTTGCTGGAACTACGGCATCCACGCCGGCCTCATTATACGGATCACCGGTCAATCAGCAGGCATTGCCGCCTCAACAGAGCGAGCCGGTCCAGTCGTATGCACCGCCGGCGGCAGGCGCCTGGCGAGCCCCCGACACCGGTGAGTTTGCAAACCGACCGGGCAGCGTAGTCGAGAACACAACTAAGCTTCTCGAACGCGACGAAAAGTCGTGAGTAGATAGCAATAATTTTTCGGCCCCCTAAAAAACTGGAGACTCGACTTAATGCATTGCCCCAAGTGCGGACAACAGCAAATCTCGGACGAAACGCGGTACTGCTCGCGATGCGGGTTTCAGATGTCCGGCGTTCTTCAGTTGCTTCGAACTGATGGGCAGCTTCCGGCGCTTACACCTAGCGGCGAGATCTCGCCCAGACGTCGCGGCGTGTACAAGGGGATATTCTTTTTCTTGCTATCGTTCCTCGTCGTGCCGATACTGACGATGATCACGATCTTCATGCGTGCCGAGCCGTTTGCCGTCGTCGCTGCTGCCGTGCTCTTTTCGGTTGGCGGGCTGCTTCGGATCGCCTATGCGGTAATGTTCGAATCGAGCATTCCCGGCACAAAGACCTTCGAGGATTCGGTCAAAGATATTGCCCTGAATTTAAGCGGAAAAAAACAGGAGAATCCGGCATTGCCGCCACAGCAATCGATGCCGGTCGAAGCCTACACCGCACCAGCTACGGGCAACTGGCGTGATACCAACGACCTCTCCCGCACGCCGGGCAGCGTAACGGACAGCACGACCAAACTGCTTCACAAAGAGAACGATCAATAACCGATCGCCTCACCGTCTCCGCGCGAATCGATCGCTCCAAGCCTCACCCCGTCGTCACCGATCATAATACCGGTTGCCTGGGCGATATACCCCGGACGCTGGACGAACTTGTGGCCCAGTGAGCTTAAGACGTTCTTTGTATCCGGCGAAAAACCGAATGGCTCATACATCAACTCATCCGGCAGCCACTGATGGTGCACACGGGGAGCGTCGATCGCTTCTTGAATATCCATACCGTGATCGATCACGTTGATAACCGTCTGTATCACGGCAGAAATGATACGCGGGCCGCCTCGGGCACCAACAGCGAACCACATCGAACCGTCCTTTTTCAAAACGATAGTCGGCGTCATAGACGACAGAGGCCGCTTCCCGCCTTCAACCTTGTTTCTTTCACCTTGTACAAGCCCGAACAGATTCGGTTTTCCGGGCTGTGCGGCAAAGTCGTCCATCTCATCGTTCATTAGAACGCCGGTACCCTTAATGGTCACACGTGATCCGTAGAGATCGTTGATCGTATACGTGTTGCTGACCACCATACCGTCCTTGTCCACGACTGTATAGTGGGTCGTGTCGTTGCCTTCCGCTGCTGCAAATGACCCGAACCGGATGTCACGGCTATTCGACGCCTTCTTGATGTCGATCGACGATCGACGCTGCTCGGCATAACTCTTCTTTATCAACTCGTCGACCGGAACCTGAGCAAAATCAGGGTCGGCCATGTACTCCGCACGGTCCGCAAAAGCCCGCCGCGATGCCTCGGCATAAACGTGGAATTTCGCCGCGGAATTCGCCCCCATTTCCTTAATATCGTACGCCTCAAGCATGTTCAGGACCTGCATCATCACGATCCCGCCCGAGCTTGGCGGCGGCATCGAAATGATCTCGTGGCCCCTATAGTTTCCGCGGATCGCCGTTCGCTCCTTTGCTCTGTAATTCTTGAGGTCTTCTAAAGTGATTAGCCCGTCGTTCGCCTTCATGTCATCGGCGATCATGCGGGCCGTTTTTGGAGTGTAAAAAACCAGTGCTCCCTGCTCCTCG
>JAUCQE010000041.1 GCA_030372865.1 Pyrinomonadaceae bacterium | reverse complement strand
CCACCGAGATCTACACCGTTCGGAACTCGTCGGCAGCGTCAGATGTGTATAAGAGACAGACGGTAAAGAGCTCGTTGCACGGGCAATCCATGACATGAGCCCGCGTGCCGAAAAACCTTTCGTCTCTATCAACTGCGGTGCGTTCACCGAGACCCTGCTTGAATCTGAGCTATTCGGCTACATTAAAGGATCGTTTACCGGTGCCAACACGAACCGCAAAGGCCTTTTTGAGGCAGCAAATCGCGGGACCATATTCCTGGACGAGATCGGCGAAATGTCCCCGGCGATGCAGGTAAAGCTGCTTCGCGTGCTGCAGGAAAGAAAGGTGCGGCCCGTCGGCGCACACGAAGAGCTACCGGTCGATGCCCGCGTGATCGCCGCAACCAATCGCGACCTGAAGCAAATGTCGCAGGACGGTTCGTTCCGCGAGGACCTTTTTTACCGCGTGTCGGTCATCCCGATAAACCTGCCGCCGCTCCGCGAACGCAGCGAGGACATTCCCGACCTGGTCGAGCATTTCATCAATAAGTTTTGCGAACAGACGGGCAGGTCGCTCGGTATCGCACCAAAGGCGATGCAGTTGCTGGAAAACTATATGTGGGGGGGAAACGTCCGTGAACTCGAGCACACGATCGAACGTGCGGTAGCCCTCGAACGGACCGATGAGATCCAGCCCGAACGGCTGCCCGAGCATATAACGAACTACAATCCCGAACGCATCAAGGCCGAATTCGACCTACCGGATGAAGGCCTTAACCTCACGTCGCACCTCGAAAATCTCGAACGCACGTACGTGATCGAGGCGTTGAAGAAGACCTCAGGAAACCAGACGCGTGCCGCCGAGTTATTGCAGATGCAGGTTCGGTCGCTGCGGCATCTTCTTGATAAGCACAACATTCGCAGCCTCTCGGCGCAGATGCGGAGCGGCGATTGACGTGCGACCGACAACATCAGCACGACGGAGAAGCGGGGCACAAGGCCCCGCTTTTTTCTTTTCTCGAATAACTCGTCTCACGTGACATTTTCTGTCATCGGCCTTTTACCAAAATCTGTAAACAAACGCCTTTCCGGCCGCCCGATCGGTTCGACGGCATTTTTCCTCCGATTCGCTAAACCCCTGTAAATACTACGCTTCCGGTTCTGTTTAACCTTGTTTACGCCTTTGGCACGCCGCTTGTAATAGCTCTTGTGCCTGGGAAAGGTAGACACAGACTTGAACCAACAAACTTTAGGAGATTGTGAATTAGAAATGAAAAATCAGAAAGGTTTCTCGCTCATCGAACTTTTGATCGTCGTCGTGATCATCGGCATCATCGCCGCTATCGCTATCCCGAACCTGCTTGCAGCACGTCGCTCAGCTAACGAAGGTTCAGCAATCGCTTCGCTTCGCACGCTTCACGGTGCGCAGATGACCTACAATGCAACGTCCGGCAACGGCAACTTTGCAGCAGCTTTCACGGACCTGCACAACGTTGCTCTTATCGACGCAGTTCTTTCGACCGGTACGAAGAGCAGCTACGTATTCAACATGGGCACGACCGTTGCGTCGCCGACGGAACCGGCAACCTTCTGGTTTGGTGCTAACCCGACCTCAGTTTCCGGCCTTACCCAGACTGGTACCCGCCGCTTCGGTATCGACACGCCGGGCGTGATCGTTGCAGACCCCGCAGAGGCATCGCTCGGAACAACGTTCGACGCTACTTCGATCGAAGCCTGCCCTGTCTCTTATACACATCTGACGCTGCCGACGAGTTCCGAA
>JAUCQE010000040.1 GCA_030372865.1 Pyrinomonadaceae bacterium | reverse complement strand
CGCTGTCTCGTGGGCTCGGAGATGTGTATAAGAGACAGCCTGTAAGACGCAGCGAAAGGGATGCCGTCAGATCGGCAATATTGTTTTGGATCACGAGGGCGTCACGCCCCTCGATCGAGAGGTCGAAACGCGGAGCAAACCCGCCGGCAGAGCCTCCGGAGATCGAGCCTTCACGACGTCCGCTGATAATGTTCGCGAGGTCGATATCCTTGTTATAGACGCTGCGGCGTGCGAGTATCGAGCCCGCGATCAGGGTCGTAAGCTCTTCGCCGATCCGCCGTCCCGAGATCTCGAGCCTGGCGTCGCCTGTCGTATTGAAGTCTTCCGGCAAGGGCAGTGTGATGTTGGTGCCGGAAAGCGCAACGCGATAGGACGTGAGCTGAAGCTTGTCGCCAAACAGCGCACCGCCGCTCGCAACAAACTTTCCGCCGCCGAGGTAGACGGTCGCCTGTTCTATCTGTGCCTGGTTTGCCGTAAATATGATCCGGCCCTCGAGGCGGTCCATCGTTAGGCGGTTGGACCCGATGAACGTTGAAAAGGCTGCCTTGTCGAGTTTTGCCGAGCCCGAAAGCCGCGCCGAACTGCCGGTTCCCGAATAATCCACCGCGACCTCTGCAAATCCGCCAAAAAATGCGTCCTGAGCGGTGACCTGCGGGAACACATTCAGCAATATCAGGTTCAACCTGCCATCGACCGCCAAATTGTTATAACCGCTCTCGGTGAAAGAAACTGTCCCGGCCACCGAGATATTCGATCCGCTGCCGGTAAAGCGGGCACTTTCAAAATTGACTTGATTCGGAGAGAAAGTTACGAACACCGGCTCGGTCGCGACAAGGGGCGAATCTTGCACCAGCAGCGTCAATTGCGTGAAGCGTGCCGTTCCAGAAAGCCCCGCCGTTGTAAATATCCGCTGACCGTTCGCATCTATTGTCGAGAGGTTGCCGCCGAATTCGACCTTGCCCGTGCCTGTACCACCGATCGAGAGGCCCTTTAGCTGAGGGATCAATGCAAAGAATGGCCGAAGCGGGCTCTGATCGAGTTCGTGCTCTACCTTGAACGGCAGATCGTCGTTGCCGAAATTCACCGAACCGCGAAAGACCTGGTCGCGTCCGTCGAGCTTCGCCGTCAGGTTCGCAAATAAAACCTGGTCGCGTGTGTTTCCCTCAAACGTAATGTCGCCGAAAGAATTATCATTGATGACCACGTTCGCCGCTCTGCCCGCGAACGTTACATTGAAAGTCGCGGGCCGGTCGGCGATACCTGTAGCTTTGGCCGTAAGATCTGCCGTCCCGGACGTCGTAGGCACGCTCTCGCTCTCCGGCAAAAAGCTGAGGGCAAGCGGCAGCGGAATACTTTGCCCCGTGATGTCGAGGTCGAATTCGGTCGAAGCGCGGTCGTAGTTGCCTTTAACGGCAAGAAACCCTTCGCCGACCCGGATCTCCGCGGTCTCGATGTCGATGTTAGTTCCGCGAAACACCGCTCGTGCTTTAAGGCTGTCGTACGCCTGCCCGCCGACGGTGCCGTTCGCCGCCGCGAGATCGATCGCACCCTGTGCGTCGTTCGGCAGACCCGTGAGTTCAACGCTGCCGGAAGTCCTGCCTTCGAAGTCACGAAGCCTTCCCGGCAACTCGACCGGCAGTGCCGCGAGCAGGTTTCCGGCGTTGACGTTGGTTAGCGTCGCACGAATCTCTGTATTGTTCGCGCCTCCGCGAGGTGCGTTCACGCTGAACGCGACGGTTCCGCCGCTCGATTCATTTAACAAACCGTTCCGAAGCTCAAACCCTGCCGGTGAAACACTTACATCAGAACGGACCGAGCCCAGCTGCCGGTCACGAAGCGAAAGCGACGCTATCGACGCACTGCCGTTTATGACCGGGTCATATACGTTTCCCGTGAGTTCGCCGTTGAATCGAAGTTCGCCCGCAACGCCGACACGCAGATCGTCTAGCTGCGCCGTGAGATCCGGCGATACATTGAGGACGCGGACCAGTCTGTCGATCTCACCGGCATCGGTCGAGTTCAACGCGATCGCCAGTGCCGAGTTGTCTCCCTGCAGGTCGAATTGCCCGTTTGCCGTCAGCTGGCTTTTACCTGTGTCGAGGCGTGCGGTGTTTACGTTGAAAAGACCTTCGGCGGCGGTTAGTTCGATACGGCCGTTTACCGGTATCGAACCGTCTGTGTCGTTTCCGGCGGTCGCCGCGATGTCCGCCTTGATCATTCCGGTTGACGAACGGACGTCGGTTCCGCGGAAGCTAAGGTCCACGCTGCCTGTGGTCTGTCCTTGAAAGGGAATAACGCGGCCTGATTGAAGGGCGATCAGCTTTGAAAGATCCAGCCCGCTGAATACGGCGTTAATATTAGAATCGCGGTTGCTGCGGTAAGCGATCGTGGCCTGCCCGTCAACGCGTCCGCCCATGACCTCGGCGGCGACGTTCGAAACGCTGACCGACTGATCCGTGACAACAACACCGGCCGTAGCCGCTCCGAGCGGTATCGTGCCGACGATGCCGCCGCCGATGCTCATGTCGGCGCTCGCACGGTACCTGCCGGATGGTTCAACGACAAAGACGGGCTTGAGTATCCGTACGTTCTCGATCTTTCCGCCCTCGGTCAACGTATTGTTCTTCGCGAGAGTGACGTCGCCCGCTTCGATGTCGTTCGAGGTGCCCTCGACGCGGCCCTGGCGAATCGTCAGCCTTACGCCCGCAACGTTCAAACTCCCGAGGATCGCTCCGTCCCCGTCGATCTTAGCGATACGGACGGTGTCGGCGTAGACGCGGGTGTAAACAGGGTCGTCCGTAATCGTCACCTGCGGAGCCGAAACGCCCGAGATGATCGTTCCTTGTGCATTGACCGTTTCCGCCCGCAGGTTGTCAAGCTTGATGTCCGTCCGGTCCGGCACGTCGGTCAATTCAAGCCGGTCTGCTCGTATGCTGCTTGCACGGTTGTCTTTGAGGTTCGCCCCGTCCGCCGTCACGCCATCCAGCGTTACCGTTGTCGTTTTTCCTTCGTCTCTAACCCGCAAATTGCGGCCGGCAATGCCCTGTAAACGGTAGTCGGGTGTTGTCATCGACCGAGCGGTCGCACCGGGAGCATCGATAGTGGTCAAGCCGCTGCGGTTGGTAATGCGGACGTCTCGGGCAAAGAGTTCCGCAAACTCGGTCTCGGCCACTGAGAATCTACCCGCCCTGCCGTTCCCGACCGTCGCCACAAGTTCGCGGTCCTTTAACTCCGCGACCGCGTCCGAAAGGAAAAGCCCGCCAAGCGTCAGCGAGCGGGTCTTTGCCGCCGCTGCCTGCAGTTCGCCAACCCAGCGGAAATCCGATCCGGTGCCGCGGACGTTGCCGGCGATCTTCGGAAACTCGATGCGGAAATCTTCGAAGGTCAAAAGCTCGGCGACGGCGGTCCCGTTCGCCGTGTAGTTCGAGTTCGTGCCCTCGACAGTTGCGGCGACATTCACGGCCTTCAGATAAACCCCCTCAGCCGCTATTGCATCAGAATTGACCTGTCCCTCAACGCGGTAACTCTCGCCGACGCCCGAGACGACGCCCTTGAAATTGCCGACGCCGCGAAGCGTCGCACCGAGCGGGAAGATGTTCGACGTTTGTGTCAGGTCTACTGACGATTCAACATTAAGGTTGTAAGCGAACGGGTCCCAGTCTGTAAGCCTGCCGCTCAAAAGCGAATAACCGATCGGAGTATCAAGCCGAAGCTCGGTAATATCGGCACCCTGCCGGTCGGCAATGCCTTTCAGCCGGATATCGATGTCGTTCAGCAGGCGGTCGTCGTACGTGAATGTGGAATCCGTCGAGGTAAGGTCGATGACGTAACGTTTCTGCTCGTCGGGGACCGTAAGGTCTTCAGGCTCAAGATCGAGTTGCAGATTGTTCGCATCTCCGGCGATACGACGCGAAAGGTCGCCGAAGTGAATGGTCGCGTCGCGAAGCCGGAACCGCACCGACTCGTAACGGAAATTCAGGTTCGATTCTTCCTGGCTTTCGAAGACAAGGTTTTTGAAATTTGAGTTGCCTTCCTCGTCAAACTTTATCCAAACCTCGGCCCCGTTTATCTCCGTCTTGTCGACCGTGATGTCGCGGCTCAACTGCCATGCAAAAAGATCCTGAACGGTGAGCCCGATCCGGGCGTCCCTGACAAAAATGAGCTTTTCACCGGATACGCGATCGTTAAAAGTCGCGTTCTTTAATTCGAGTTCGAGGGGGTTGAGTGTAAGACGAAAAACATCCGCGTCGAAGACGATGCCGATCTCGGACATCTTCGCCCGGAACTGGCCCTTTACGTAAGTGTCGAGGACGCCGTAACGATAGGAGACGATCGAAACCAGGAACAGGACGACCGCCAACAGCAGCGCGCCGAGTCCCACGAAGAGCGCATTGCGGCGGCTCAGAAACCGGCGTCCGCGCGGCTTAGGTTCCGGAGCCGCGCCGTCGTTCGTGCCGTCATCGATGATCTCTTGTTCGTCTTCCTTTTCCGGCATCGCAAAAACCAAAACTGCCGCGGGCTATAAACCGACGGTTTCTGTTATCTCGAGTTCGAATGCCTCGAGTGCGTTGATCTTTGGGGGATGATTGGTCAAAAGACGGATCTTCTTTACCCCAAGGTCCTTAAGGATCTGGGCACCGATACCGTAATCGTGGACATTGCCGTAGCCAGTTTCTCGTTTCGCCGTCTGGAAATCAACACCTTTTTCGCGCATCAGGGCGTATGTCCGCAATTGATTCACCAGGTCGAGGTTGTTTTCTCGCTGCCGTAGATAAAGGATCACGCCGCGGCCGGCTTCGGAGATCTTTTTGAGTGCCGCCTTCATCGACGGAGCGGCCTCGCCGAGCGTGCAGCCGAACATCGCGAATGTGACATTCTCGGTTTGGACGCGGACGAGCACCGGCTCCGTTGTCCCTGAAACATCGCCCATCGTTAGCGCGACGTGTGTCTCGCCGTTGATCTCGTTCTGGTAGATCGTCGCGCGAAAATCGCCGAAATCCGACGGCAGGTCGGTCTCGACAATGCGTTTCACCAGCAGTTCCTTTTCGACGCGGTATCGAACGAGGTCTGCGACCGAGATGATCTTCATTTCGT
>JAUCQE010000039.1 GCA_030372865.1 Pyrinomonadaceae bacterium | reverse complement strand
GTGGGCTCGGAGATGTGTATAAGAGACAGACCGACGCCGATCGAACCGTTCAGGTCTTCGGCGGCAGGGAAGATCGGTGCGGTATTTCCGCCGTTCCCGGAGGCCGCAACGATCGCAAGCCGGTTCGCGCCGATCTGCGGAAACGTGGTCCCGGTCGGCGTCGTGCCGACATCGACGCAGTCGATAAGGTCCTTCAAAAGCCGGACGTCGTCCGGGTACCCGATGCTCAGGTTCACGATATCGGCACCGTGATTTGCTGCCCAGATCACGGCGGCGGTGATCCGCCAAAGCTCACCCTCGCCGTTCTGGTCGAGCACACGTAGCGGCATAATCTTGGCGTCAGGTGCGGTGAGTGCAACGATGCCGGCGACGTGCGTGCCGTGTCCGAATGCCGGGTCGATGCGGAGCGTGCCGACCTCGCTCGGGTCGGCGTCGTTCCCGACGAAGTCCCACATATCGGCGGTATCGACAAGCCGTCCGGCAAATGCCTGATGGTTCAGGTCAATACCGGTATCGAGCACGGCGACGGTCACACCCTTGCCGCGCGTCTGCCCGGCGGCAAAAGCCTCATTCAGCCGGATCCGCTGCGTGAACCAATTCTTGCCGTAACCCTTTGCGCTGCCGCCGATCGCCCATGAACGGCCGATCGCCCACGAACGCCCCTGCGTCCATGGAACATTTGTGCGTTCGACCTGCGAGAGCTTTCTGTTCACCTCGGCGAAAATGATCCGGGCGTCACCCGGTGCGGGCATCGTCATCGCCGCGACCACCTGATCGGGCGTTTGCCCGTTCGTGATCTGCGTCAGGAAGATCGGCGGGCTTGCGACCTGCGAAACGGGCGTCGGATTTAGGCCGTATTGGGCGGCAACTGCGGGCAAATTCGCCGGGTCAAGGAGCTGAACGATCACGTGATCAGGGACGCAATCGCATCCGCCGCCCGCATTTTGCCCATTGGCGAACGCCGTGAAGGCCCCAACAAAAAACACGACGGCCGCCAGCATTTTCAACGTACTTCTATTTCTCGCCAAACTCATTAGAAAACTATCTCCGTCACCACAGTGCAGGCCGCTCAGATAAAAATACAACTTTTCTGCCCGTTCGAACGATTTATTCGCCTGCTCAGACGATTTATTGGCTGTTCAAACCATTTGATGGGCCGTTCAAACGATTTATCCGCTTGTTCAAACCAATTGATGGGCTGTTCAAATGATTTGTTCGCTTGTTCAAATGATCTGAACGCCTGCTCAAACGATCTGATGGGCCGTTCGAACGATCTGAACGGCTGTTCAGACGGATTATTCGGGCGTCCAAACCGTCTGAACTCGCGTTTATCGCGGCATTTAGCCGCTCACTAGCACGAACGGAGCCCAATAATACGGGTGCTCGCCGCGGCGGATCATTTCTCGCTGTGCGTGCCGTAAAGCCATGGCGGCCGATCCGGCTTTTGTGAACTCGCCGTAAAAATGCCGCATCAATTGAGCCGTCGCACGGTCGTTCACCGTCCAGAGCGTGATCAGAACGCTCGCCGCTCCCGCCGTCAAGAACCCGCGCGACAGCCCGAGTATCTCTTCGCC
>JAUCQE010000038.1 GCA_030372865.1 Pyrinomonadaceae bacterium | reverse complement strand
GTATCGACACGCAGCCAGTGCATTTCGCGTGCTCGCGAGACCTGCTCCTTGCCGACGACCGGGATGTTGTTCTCCGATTGGCAGGCAATGATGCAGGCGTTACAGCCGACGCACTGGTTCAGGTCGATCGACATTCCCCACTTGTGGTTCTCGGCGTACCACTCGCGATAAAGCTCGGTACCGGTGGGCGAGTCGTACATCGTCGTCGGGTAGTAATCGTTCTGCTTGCCCTCGACGAGGTGATGATCAAGATGGTGAACGTCCCAGACACGGAGCAGATCGCGGCCTTCCATGTTGAAGTGGATCTGTGCCGAGGCGATCTCGAACTTCTCACCGGTCTTCTGCAGGTCGCCGAAGCCGAAATCAGCAGCATCCGAGCGGCGGACGTTAAAAACGTTGTAGCCGATGCCTGTACCGACACGTCCTGAACGTGTACGGCCGTAGCCCATGTAGAGCGTGATCACGTCATCAGGCTGGCCCGGTGCGATCCACATCGGAACGCCCCTAAGTTCGCCGCCCTGATACGTAATGTTGACCACGTCAGAGTCCATGTTGTTGCCCTTCGTGGTGATGAACGCGGTTCCGCGCTCACCGCCCGAACGTTCGCGGGCGTCGTTGGCGCCGTTGATCTGGAGCCTCGCGGCGGTCGCCGGGCTGATGAGAGCAACGTTGTCCCAGGTGATCTTCGTCAGCGGGTTCGGCAGTTCCTGCATCCAGCCGTTGTTCGCGAAGCGGCCGTCGTGGATCGACGGGTCGGGCAGAATGACGAACTCGAGCGGGCCGCCGGCGGCTTTCGGCTGAACCTGCGAAAGGAATGCCGTGTTTGCCGTGACGGTCTTCGCCGGCAACGCCGAATTGGCGATCATGCCGTCGTGAATTGCCTTGCGCCAGTTGTCCTCGAACGTTCGCGGAGCCGTCGATGCCGGTGCCGGAGCAGCCGTCGCCTGGCCGTTCGCCGACGGTGTCGCGGCCGGTGTTGCTGCCGGAGCCGGTGCTGCACCTGCGGACATGTTCTGCGTCTGCCAGTAGCTCTTGACGATGTCGAGGTCCTTGCGGTCGAAGTTCTCGCGGAAGAAGAGCTGGACGATCTCGTGTGCCGACTTTGCCGGCGGATAAAGCGGGTCGATCAGCGGCTGGATCGTCGTGACGGTTCCGTCGTACGCACGGGCGTCGCTCCACATTTCGAGGAAATGCTTTTCGGGAACATGCCAGTGGCAGATCTCAGCGGTCTCGTCGAAATGCGAACCGAGGTGAATGCGAAGCGGGACCTTGTTCTCGACCCGCTGAAGATCGAGCTTAAGGTCGGCCAGCGAATTGTAGACCGGGTTGCCGCCAAGGATGACGAGCATCTTGACGCGGCCTGCGTCGATATCGGCGATAAGTTCGCGATACTGTTCGATCTGAAGCCGTTCGGCGTTCGCGACCAGCGGATCGGTGTAAACTACCGTCTCTCCGACGCTGCCGAGAGCTGCGTTCATCGCGTGTGCAAGAGCGTGGACCTCGGCAGGCTGGTTGTCACCTGCGATCACGAGCGTCTTGCCGCGGTTAGCAGAAAGGTCGCGGGCCATTGTCGCGATCCATTCCGTATTAGCGGTGTACGTCGATTCCGCCCCCGAAACACCTATCGCCTTGGCGACGGCCTTTGCCGCCTCGAACATCTGGCTCGGCTTTACTGCAAGCCGGTGGTCAGCCTTTGCGCCCATCAGAGACATCTTTGTCTCCATGACGTAAAGGCGGTTCATTTCCTTCTTTTCGGGCGAGATCTGACGTGCCTTAGCGAAATCCGCCATGTAGCGGACGTTCGAGCCCGAGAAGATGTCGGCGTCAAGCGACAGGATACGGGCTGCACGGTCGAAGCGGTAAACAGTATTTACCGGCGACCCGAAAGCGAGCCGTGCCCCGGCCGCCGCATTGTCGTTGTTGACCGGCTCGTACTGTACCCATTTCGCGTTCGGCATTTCCGAAGCGAGTTGGCGGAACTGCGCCTGCAGCGTCGGCGACGTGACCGTCGTCGTCAGGAAGCGAACACCGGCACCACCGTCGACTGCATTCTCGGTCACACCCGCACGGACGGCCGTGATGAAGTTCTGCCATGAATTGTTTGAGCCGCGGAACATCACCTGCTGTGAGCGGTCCGGGTCGTACATGTCGAGCAAGGCGGCCTGCGAAAAGACGTCGGTCGAACCGAGGCTGCTCGGGTGCTGCGGGTTTCCTTCGATCTTGACCGGGCGGCCCTCAAAGGATTTCGCAAGAAGCCCGGTCGCAATACCGCCGAGCGTCATTGCGGTAGCGACGAACAGCGGCTTGCCCGGGAGCATGTCTTCGTTCGGGCGAACGTACGGGACGATCTTCTCCGGCGGCTGGATAACGCAGCCCGAGAGCCCGGCAAGTGCAAGCGAGGCACCCATCACCTTAATGAAGTTACGACGGCTGACGCCGTTGTCCCATGTCTCGATGTCGCCCGGGAACTCGCCCTTTACGTACTCCTTGAATTCCGGAGTGTCGGCAAGTTCTTCAAGGCTGCGCCAATATTCCTTGCCGCCGCCGTTCTCGGACAGGATACTGTCCCGCAACATCGCAAAATTTTGTTTGCTTTCCTGACTAGGCATCTGTTGATGATTCCTTCTCGATCGGAGTTACACCTCTAAAGTGCGCCACCTGCCTTACCGGTGGCAGACCGAACAGCTCGTGAGCATGTCGCGGCTTCTGATCTTGTAATCTTCCTTAAGCTTTAATCTTTCGTCGGCAGTAAGGTTGCTGTCCTGCCACTTGAAGTTATAGATCTCTGATTTCGGGCGGATGAACTGTTCCGGGTTCTTGTGGCACGACAGGCACCACTCCATCTGCAGCGTGTTCTCCTGGTAAACCGACGGCATGTTGTCTATCTGGCCGTGGCAGGTGGAACATCCGACGCCCTTCGCTACGTGAATACTGTGGTTAAAGTATGTGTACTCGGGCAGGTCGTGGACGCGTTCCCACTCGATGGGCTTGTTGTCGCGGAAGCTTGCACGGACCGGTTCGAGATACGGGCTGTCGGCCCAGATCTGCGAGTGGCAGTTCATACAGGTCTGCGTCGAGGGCATGCCGGCCGAAGCGGTCGTTTCGACCGTCGTGTGGCAATAGCGGCAGTCGATGCCGTCGTCGCCGACGTGATGCTTATGGCTGAACTGCACCGGCTGCTGCTTTTCGACGTAGCGGCCCGTCAGGTATGACGAACGGGCAACCTGCGTATAAACGTAGAACGCCGTGCCACCGAGCACAGCGGCCATGATCATACTGATTCGCGCAAGGTTGTTCGCACTCTTACTGAAAAATTGTGCCATGTTTACAAGAAACCCTCAGGCCGCGTGGGAACAGCGGCAGCTAAAGTTCAACGAGCCCCGGTCCTCGGACGAGGATCAGGGAAAATCCGGATCTCAGATTTATATGTATGAAGAACTAATTTAAAACAGACCTAAATGTATCTAAATCTTCCGAAATCCGCAAGCTTCTACCACGTTAAAATAGCCCTTTGCAGGTTGTGAGGCAATGTGAACGGTGATAAGAAAATCTGATTGGAAAAATTAATCCTGAGTGAGAATAATGTAAATCGGTTAATAATTCAAAGCGGGCGGCTATAATTCAGCAGCCAGCAATGCAGCCCCGATCGCGGCGGCGTTTTCGCCCAATGTGCCTGCGATTATTTGTGTATTCGCGAACGCGGGGCCGAAGGAAAGTTCCTTTGCCCGGCGCGTAATGCCCTCGAGAATGACCGGCCCGGCTTTCATTATTTCGCCCCCAAGTACAATTCGCTCAATGTTTAGCAGGTTTATCACGGTCGCGATCGCGGAGCCGATATACACACCTGTCCGTTCGAGCATCAACATAGCAAAATCGTCCTCTTTGGACGCGGCCTCGACGATCTCTTTGATCGTGATCTCATTTTCGTCAAGCCGGCTGAGCACGGACGTGCTGTCCTGATGAAACCGGC
This sequence comes from Pyrinomonadaceae bacterium, assembly GCA_030372865.1. GTDB lineage: Bacteria > Acidobacteriota > Blastocatellia > Pyrinomonadales > Pyrinomonadaceae > OLB17. The sequence continues at coordinate 2,198 of JAUCQE010000038.1, read as the reverse complement.
CACGCGTCCGGCGGACGATGTTCGGGCTGGAGGCAACGTCCTCAAGCCGCATTCCGTCGGAATTTATCGCTACGTAGCCAAATTCGCCCGCAAATCCCGACCCGCCGCGCCAAATTTTGCCGCCGAGGATGAACGCGCCGCCGATGCCGCTGCCGAGAGTTGCGTAAAACAAGTCTTCCGCACCGCGGCCCGCACCGGCCTTGAATTCACCGTAGGCTGCCGAGTTCGCGTCGTTCTCGATCAGGCAATCAACGCCCGTCGCGGCCTTTATCTCGCCGGCAAAATCCGTCCTTGAATACGAAGGATACTCAGCCGAGTACTCAACCCGGTTCGTGCGCCGGTTGATAAGACCGGGAACCGCGATACCGATGCGTTCGAGGCCGCCGAGATCGCTTTTTAGCGACCCGACGTGTTCGATGACCTGCGGCAGGAGGTCCGATCCGCGGTCGATCTTGCCTTGACGTGCCTCAAGAACCTTTCCGCCCGCGTCAACCGAGACCGAACAGAAACCCGATGTACCAATGTCGATACCGGCAATCGCCGGTGATCCGCCTGCGGAATCGCTCATACTCTTAAGTCTAAATGCTCCAACGACATCCAAAGCCGGGCCTATTCCCGAATAACGTACAGGAAAAGCTACCAGATAAGCAGCGAAAAGGGAAACGTTTTTGCGCGAACGCCGTTCGGGAATTGTCTTGATTAAAGCAACCCAAAAGCGGACAATCGTAGTCTAAGTTCGTAAGGCTTTTCAGTTCTTCAAAAAAGTTATGACTCCACTTCTCCGTTACCGAGCCTCGGCGTTATTGCTGATGCTGCTCGCGTTCACCGTTTTCGCCGCTTCCGCGTCGGCTCAGTCCCGGCCGCAGCGGCCAACCCCCAAGGGCGACGGCAAGGCCAACGCCCGGCCCACACCCAAAACTGAAGAGCAGCTTAAAAAGGAGGAGGAAGAAAGGCGTTTGGCCGAAGAGGCCCGGAACGCCGAAGAAGTCGGCGACGTCGATGTCGTCGAGACGAACGTCGTAAATGTCGACGCCGTCGTTTATCGAAAGAAGGGCGGCCAGATAATCACCGGCCTTAAAAAGGAAAACTTCGCGATCTTCGAGAACGGCGTGAAGAAAGATATTTCCGTGTTCTCTACACCCGAATCGCCGATCACGGTCACGCTCGTGCTGGAATACAGCAAGTGGACCGAGACGTTTGGACAAGCAGCTGGCGGTTATTTCGAGCCGGGCGTTTATGAATCGATCCGTCCGGTCGCCCAGTTTCTGTCTCGTTTCATTAAGCCTCCGGATGACTACGCATCGGTCATTGCATTCGACATGCGGCCGACGCCGATAACCGATTTCACCAACGACCCAAACCGCATCAGGCAGACGATCGACCTGCTTCTCCGGAATCAGCCGGCGTTCCGTGAAAATAATCTTTTCGACGCGCTGAAATTCGCTCTCGTCGGCGGCCGCGGCGACGCGGTCGTACTTGAAAACTCCGAGAGTAGCAAGATGGATTACGGCGGAATGGTCGACGTCAAATCGAAACGCCGGGCGATAATTCTTGTCGCCTCGGGCATCGACACATTCAGCAAGATAAATTACAGCGAGATCCGCAAGGTGATACAGCAGGCAGGCATCCCGATCTACATCATCTCGACCGGCAACCTTTTCTACAAGAAGTACGAAGCGTTCCTGCCGGCGACCGACGGCATCACCGGAATGCCCGGCCGCCTGACGTTCCTTCAGGCGAAGAATGCAATGAACACGTTCGCAAAGGAATCGGGCGGGATGCATTTCGAAATGACCTTCGAAAGCGAGATCCCGGCTTATTTGAACTCGATCAACGGCCTGCTTCGCAGCCAGTACAGCCTGACGTACGACCTCGAACAAAAGCACGAGCCCGGCAAGAAATATAAGCTTGAGGTCAAAGTGGATGTCGACGGCGACGGCACTTACGACGAAAAGGAATTCGTCGTCCAGCACCGTCCGTTCGTGACGACTGCCAAGCCGGAAGAGGAGAAGAAGAAAAAGTAGGCTTGGTTTGGGCTTTTCTTAGGATCAGGCGGCTCAACGGCCGCCTTTTCATTTGAAGACCGGCAAGAGCGATTACGAAAATAGATTGAACCTGCGTGGCTGTATTGGTATCCTAATTATTTGCATTTGAATGAACAGACGCATCATAGACAGCTATAAGAAAAAGCTCGCCGC
>JAUCQE010000037.1 GCA_030372865.1 Pyrinomonadaceae bacterium | reverse complement strand
GATGGAGCCCGGCGGTCGCCTTGAACGGGACGTTCGCCGCCATACAGCTTCTTACAAAACGTATCACCTCACGCGAGGACGGAAAATCCGCGTTCGTCACGCCGCCGGTGCGTATCTTCGCACGCTGGCGGCGGGCGGAAAGAGCCATCACGAGGTCGACGAAGGCATCACCCAGAGCGATCTCAAAATATGCCTTGACGCCCTCGGGCAGCAGATTGACGGTATTTTCGACCTTTGAAACGGTGTTCGCCTTAACCTCAAGCGCGGAAACGACCGCGCGTTCGGCATTCTCGGCGTTGAACAACTTGATCTGCTTTACGGTCGCGTTGATGTCCTCGCCGGCGAGCACGCTGAGGTGCCATGGAACTCTCTGCTTTTCCGCGAGAAACTCCGTCGCCGATTCCAAAAACTCCGGCAGGCGTGCGACGGGCAGTATGAACGGGCCCAGCATCCAGCCGAAATTGCTCGCCCGATACGTGGCGTAGTTCACCACGGCCTCCTGCATCGAGAGCTGGGAAGGCGGAAACAGCCCTGCGTAATCGATAAGCCCATCGAGCAGGATACGGGCTGATTCTATCGGTTGTGCGGCCTCTGCGTGAGCGGTCATAATACTTGCTGCGACGGACGCAAACTATTAAAAGAATAGTGTCTTGACCCCGTTTTTACAAATAAAGTGCGATTTCGCCGGCGGTGCTTGTCATAACCCGCGGAGTTCGGTTATCTTTGCTTCGACTTTCGCGGTATCATTTCGACGAATGCGTGTTTTAGGCATCGATCCGGGCAGCGAAACGCTCGGCTGGGGCGTGGTAGAAGGGACCGGGTCGCGATATTCGGCGGTCGATTTCGGCACCGTCCGGTCAAACCCGAAAGAGGAGTTCTCGAAACGCCTGCTGAACATCTATCGCGGCGTCGAAGCCGTGGTCGAACAGTACCGGCCGGATGCCATTTCGGTCGAGGACACGTTCTATTCGGTCAACGTCGGTGCGGCGATGAAGCTAGGGCAGGTCCGCGGCGTTGTCCTTTTGCTCGGCGAGCAGCACGGGCTTGAGATAGCCGAATACGCGCCGCGATTGATAAAGCAAACGGTTGTCGGCTACGGCAATGCCGAAAAGCACCAGGTCGGCGAGATGGTCCGGCTGCTGCTCGGGTTAAAAGCCGTGCCGAAACCTCACGACGCGGCGGACGCGCTTGCCATCGCGATCTGCCATTTCCACCACGCCGGGGTGAAAGACCGGCTGAAAAAACTGAAAGTATAGCCCCACTATGCGAATCCCACTTTTTCTCCTTCTAATCGTACTTTTTTCACTTACGGCCGAAGCCCAGAGACGACGGACAGCAACGCCGCGATCGCCCGATATCGGGAAGACCGCGATCGTAGCGGACGAACTGCTCTCGCTGCTTAGGACAAAGCCGAGCCTGTTTGCGGAGGCTTCGCAGCGGCTGCGACGCGGGCGGCAGGTCAGGATCCTGGCGGTCGCCGAAGCAGACGGCGTGAAGTTTTTTAGGGTTGCCGCGACGCCGCCGGCGACGGGCTGGATACAATCCGACGCCGTGATGGGCACTTTTCGGGCGGGCGACGAGGAACGTTTTGCACGGCTGGTGCAGGCGACCGACGGGTTTGACCAGGTAGACCTTGCAGCAAAGTTTCTCGAGGCGTACCCAGCTTCGCGATTCCGTCCGGCGATTTTGGTGGTGTACGGCTATTTTTTGGAAGAGGGGGCGGCTAAGATGACACGCGACGCTAACAACCGGCTGAGCCGTCGGGAAATGGCCGCGTCGGCGGCACCGATGCACAGCTATTACCTGAATTTCGTCAGCCTCGACCGCTATCGCCGGCTCGGCGTTACGTTCCTGTTCAACAGCAATACGCGCCAATTTCATTACGACGGCGCGAGTTGGAAGGAACTTGCCAAGAAGCACGATGGCTCCGGCGAAGCAGCCGAAGCCCTGAAACGGCTTGATATTCTTGCGGGAAAAATGGCGAAGACCGCCGAGGCAAGATAGAAATTTATAGAGCCGCGGCGATAGCGGCGGCAACGCGGGCGTTGTTTTCGAGCAGGGCGATGTTCGCGGTCAGCGTGCGGCCCTCGCTGCGGAAGGACATTTCCGAAAGCAGGAACGGCGTGATCTCCTTGCCGCGGATGCCGTTCTCGGTGGCGGCACGCATTGCCTCGGAGAGAATGCGTTCGACCTCAGGCAGTTCGAGCTCGAATTCCGAAGGCACCGGGACGGTGACGAGTATCGAGCTTTTGAGGCCCAACTCGGTCCGGGCGTCGGCGATCCTCGCCACGTCGGCGGCGGTCTCGACCCGCTCATCCACCGGCAAACCGCTCTCGCGGGAGTAGAACGCCGGCATCTCATCGCACTGCCAGCCGAGGACGGTGACGCCGTTTGTCTCAAGCCACTCGCGGGTCGCGGGCAGGTCAAGGACTATCTTTGCACCGGAACAGACGACGATCATCGGCGTCTGGGCGAGTTCGGGAAGATCGGCAGAAACGTCGTTCGAATATCCGCGGTGGACGCCGCCGATCCCGCCGGTCGCAAAGACCTTGATGCCGGCCTTATGAGCAATGAAAGCGGTGGTCGCGACGGTGGTCGCGCAGTCGAGCCTTTTGGCGACGGCGATGGGAAGGTCGCGGCGTGAGATCTTGCGGACGTCCTTTGAATTCGCGAGCTGTTCGAGCTGCTCTTCGTTGAGCCCAACGGTGATGTCGCCGCCGAAGACCGCGATGGTAGCGGGCACCGCACCGCCCTCACGGACGATCGACTCAAGCCGGCGGCCGGTCTCGATGTTCTTCGGGTACGGCAGGCCGTGGGCGATGACGGTCGATTCGAGCGCAACGATGGGCCGGTCGAAATGGACCGCTCCGGAGACTTCGTCGCTGAGATTGAATTTCATCTGTTGAGAGAGTTCGAAGCGTTATTTTACGAACTTGCCGATGCGGTCGAGCCGCGGATGCGTAAGGCAGCCGAGCATGCTGCCGTTCGAGGCACCTCGGTCGCACGACCAATAAACGAACATCGCACGGCCGATCACAAGCTCACGCGGAACAAAACCCCAGCCGCGGCTGTCGTCGCTGGCGTCGCGGCTATCGCCCATTACGAAAAAGTGGTTAGGCGGCACCTGCATCGGCTTGCCTTGAACGCCGAAATTGAAGTTATCCGTAGGCAACCGGACGCCGGCCTGGACCGGACGCATCGTATCCTCGGAATAATAAACATCCCATTTATCGGCCGGTTCGCGGTCCTCAAATTGAGAGACCTCAAGGGCAGATTCACCATCTGTCTCTTATACACATCTGACGCTGCCGACGAGTTCCGAACGGTGTAGATCTCGGT
>JAUCQE010000036.1 GCA_030372865.1 Pyrinomonadaceae bacterium | reverse complement strand
GTATGCGGCAGGCTGCCGAACATATCGGCTTTCATCTTCCGGCCTCCGTCGGCGCAGGTGACACACCGATGGACGTGTTCCTGAACGGCGTCGGCCTGGCGGTCCATGTCGGCCCGATGGCCCTCGAATTTCGAGGGATCCATAACACCATTCACGTCGCCGATTCGTTCGAACTTGGCGATGTGCTTTTCTACCTCGCCGGCATACAGGAGCATGTTGAAGAGATCAAAAAACAGACCGCCGGCGGCTCAGGTAAATAAGTTCCGCGAGATGGCCCGCCGCGTCGTCGAGCACCACCTCGGGAAAAGGCCGTCCCGCCTGAACTACATGGAGGCGGGACTCTCAAACTTTGTCTTCGAAGCAAACCACAGCGACGGGACGTTCATCGTTCGCATCAGCCCGGAAGAGGCGCGTCTGAACGCCTTTATGAAGGAGCAGTGGGCGGAACACGCCGCGCGCAAGGCAGGCGTGCCGACCGCCGAGATCCTCGAGATCGGCTTTTCGGTCATCCCGTTTCCCTACATGATCTCCGCCCGCGTTTTTGGCACGGAGGCAACGTTCCATGAAAAGCGTGAAAAGATCCTTCGCGAGCTCGGGTCATACGCCGCAAAGATAAATTCGATCAGGACAAAAGGTTTCGGCGAGACCTTCGATTGGTCAAAGAACCTCCTTTCCCGCAACGATTCGCTAAAGGACTACCTGCGGAACGAATACGACTACGAATCAAGGCTCGACGTTATCGAAAAGCTCCAGCTGTTAACGCCGCGTCAGATCCGGGGATTGCGAAAGATCTTCAAAGAAATGGAGGGGCTGCGGACGAAACCGACGCTGAATCACGGCGACCTTCGTCTGAAGAACGTGATAGCCGACGAGAACGGCAAGATCACGGCGATAATCGACTGGGAAAAGGCGACATCGAACATTGCTCCTTTCTGGGAGTTGTCGCTTGCCCTGCACGATCTCGGGATCGATTCCAAGCAGGCATTTGTCGAGGGCTACGGAATAAGCACGAAGGCCTTCACGAACGCTGCACCGTTCATAACGGCCTTTAATATACTGAACTACATCCCGGAAATTGAGCGTGCACGGACCGAAAAAGATAAAGCCGCTTTCGACCATCTCCGCTTACGTTTCAGCGGCGCGTTCGATCTTTACAGCCTCTAAGATCTGGACGATTGCCCTCCGGGGCACTCAACTGCCGAACGATTTGCTAAAACATTTCGTCCATAATATCGATCGTTCGGGCCATGATAGCTCCTGAACCGCCGACGACCGCGGCTGCCAGCTTCGCATACGTAACACTCTTACCAATGCGGTCACCTCTCGCGACAGCGTCTAGTACAACCCCGCCGGGGCGATACATCTTCGTCACTTGGCCGGGACCATATTGAATCTCTCCGGTGAACGACAACGGCGTCCAGCCTTGCTGAAACAGACCGTGGTTCTTTATGCCGGTGAGCAAAACAACGGTATAGGTCTTTCCAAACGCCCCGGTGCTGAAACGGGCCATCATAGCCTCTAACTCGCCTGTTGCACTTACAAAGCTACCCGGATTTTGAAGCGTATCCTTGATGCTCTCGCGGCCGCCTAATATAAGACAGTATCCGTTGACCGCCGTGTCGCCCGGCCCAAAGCTTGTAACGACATCTCCATTGTCCTTGATCGCACTTATCAGCCCTTTCAGGCTTTTGATAGCGTCGCCCTTAAGGGCCAGCGTGTTCCAATGTCTTACTTTCATATCCTCGTGTGGTCCATCCTAATCTAAGAGTTAGGGCCGAGATCGGCCGCACGCCCGGGAGCGGCAGAATCCGAAATACACCAATACCGTGCATACACGGTGGCGGTCGCAAGCTTGAACGGGCAAGCCATTTCTAACTGTTGAAAAACCGATTGGTTCTAGGGCTGTCTCTTATACACATCTCCGAGCCCACGAGACAGCG
>JAUCQE010000035.1 GCA_030372865.1 Pyrinomonadaceae bacterium | reverse complement strand
TCGCCGCGGGCACTCGCGGCCTGGGCAGCGGTGTAGCGGCTTTCAAGCTGGCGGCGGCTTTCCATCGCCTTGAGCCACGTCTCGCTGAGCGAACCGAGGCGGCTGGCGGCGAGTTCCTGGCCCTTTTCCTGCAGCGGAAGGTTCGACTGCTTGAGCTTTTCGATGAGGTCGGCTTCCTGAACGATTATCGAATTCTTCAGGTCTTCGATCGATGTCCTGAGGTCGTCGATCGCCTTCTTGGTCCCCTGCGTCTCGCGTTCACGGTTCTGGCGTTGGAATACGAGAGCCAGCGTGTCGGCAAAAGGAGCGGCAAGGTCCTTATGGATCGTCCTTACCGATACGTTCACGAGGTTCGTCCTCTCGACCTGATTGACCGAGACGCCAAAGGCGCCTGCCGCGGCTTCGATCTTGGCCTGTTCTTCGGCGGACAAGATCTTTTCCGCCCGCTGGCCATCGCCGTCCGGTGCGTCGGTCACGACCGGGAGCGAATCGCCGGCATTCTTGTCACCGTCGCCCGATAAGATTGATCTGATGCCGCCGAACAGTCCGGTCTCAGACCGGCCCGTAAAGGCGGGGTTTCGATAGAGTTCGAGTTCCTTGGCGACATCGATCCTCAGGTCGCCGCTCTGGAGCAATTGGAGCTGAGTATTGGTGTAATTAACATCGTTGCCGAAATTGATATTGATCGCGTCCTTTGAGGTGACGCGCGGCTTTCTCGGCTCAATGACCATCTGGGTCGTGGCCTGGTACTGCGTCGGCAGGTTGTACATGTACAGGGCCGTCGCCGCGGTCGCTATCACCGTCAGGGCGATGATCAGCGGAAGCCTCTTGTAAACGATGTTTATGTACTGCTGAACCGTACGGCGGCCCTGCTGGACCTCGTCGTCGTAAAACGATGAGTATCCGCTGGAGTAGTACCCGCCGGACGTTTTAAGGCCGCCCCCTTGTGGTAAGGGGGTCAGCCGCTGATCTTGTTCCATACTGCTCGAATTACTATTCTAGATCCTTGCAAAAAATGACCTGCAACCTTGGTTTATAGCACATTCGCGGCTTATTTTCACGATTATCTTGACTTATAGCCTCGCTGAGGGTGCCGCCGCTGCTTTGTTTTGCCCCGAACCCGAATGGTATATTAATAGGTTACGATTTTATAAAGATTCGCTGTAATACATATTTATATGACCGCACTTTCCGAAAAAGCACCCGACGCGAACGGGTTTGACCTCGAACTTGGGATCCCGGGATTTTTCTATTCCGATCTCTATGA
>JAUCQE010000034.1 GCA_030372865.1 Pyrinomonadaceae bacterium | reverse complement strand
ACCCTCGCGAGGTCCTCAAGCGTGTTGATGTCTTTCAGGCCGAGGTGGTCTGCAGCGATATTCGTGACGATGCCGATATCACAGTAGTCGAAGCCAAGCCCGGCCCTGATGATGCCTCCGCGAGCAGTTTCAAGCACTGCCACATCGACAGTGGGGTCTTTCAGAACAAGCTGGGCAGAAACCGGGCCCGTGTTGTCGCCCTGCACGATCTGCTGGTTGCCGATGTAAGTTCCGTCGGTCGTCGTAAAACCGACCGTGCGGCCGCTGCCTTTCAGGATGTGCGCGATCAGGCGTGTCGTCGTCGTCTTGCCGTTCGTGCCGGTGATGGAAAAGATCGGTATGCGTGCCGGCGTCCCCGGCGGGAAAAGCATGTCGACAACATGCTCCGCCACGTTTCGCCCGATGCCCTCGCTCGGCGAAAGGTGCATGCGAAACCCGGGAGCCGCGTTGACCTCGATAACCCCGCCGCCGTTCTGCGCAAGCCGTTCGGAAACGTTTGGGGCGATGATGTCGATGCCCGCAACGTCCAGCCCGATGATCCGCGCGATTCGTTCGAACAGAAAAACGTTCTCGGGGTGAACCTCGTCTGTGCGGTCGATCGCGGTGCCGCCGGTGGAGATGTTCGCAGTCGTCTTCAGCATCAGCGTCTCGCCCTTCGGCAGCACGCTGTCGAGCTCGTAACCCGCCCGGTGAATGCACCGCATCGTGTGGTTATCGATATCGATTTGCGTCAGCACCTTCTCATGCCCGTATCCCCGGCGAGGGTCCGCGTTAGTCTCTTCGATAAGTTGCTGAACGGTTTGCTTGCCGTCACCGACAACGTGGGCAGGCACGCGTTCCGCCACAGCGATCAGCCGATTGTTCACGACGAGTGCGCGGAAATCGGAGCCGGTAATCTGTTGCTCCACAATGACCCACCGCGAATATTCCTTTGCCTTTTCCCACGCGACCTCGGCCTCTTCAAGCGATTTGACGCCCACCGTCGCACCTTTGCCGTGGTTCCCGTCGAGCGGTTTGATCACCAGCGGAAATCCGACGCGAGCGACCGTTTCCTCGAGGTCTTCGATATTCCGGATGCGGTAGCCTTTCGGCACCGGCACG
>JAUCQE010000033.1 GCA_030372865.1 Pyrinomonadaceae bacterium | reverse complement strand
CCGAACCAACCTCGACCGGCCGTCTCACGATCGTCTCATGCCGTCTCACACCGTCTCATGGCACCCCTGCGCGCACTGAGACGAGACGATCGCTGTGATAGACTTAAGCGTTCGACTGCCAAATTTTGATGACAAAGAACGTAAAAGAACTTTTTGATCTCTCCGGCCGCACCGCGATAGTTACGGGCGGCTCCAGAGGCATCGGAAAAGAGATGGCTGAGGCACTTGCCGAAGCAGGTGCCAACCTAATGCTCTGCGCACGCCGCGCGGAATGGCTAGAGGAAACGGTTAACGAATTTCGCGAAAAGGGATTCGCCGTCGAAGGCGTAGTGGCGGACGTTTCCCAGCAGGAGCAGGTCGAAGCGGTAGTCACTGCCACCGTCACGCGTTACGGCGGAGTCGATATACTGATCAACAATGCAGGTGTCTCGTGGGGAGCGATGCCCGAAGAAATGCCGCTCGATAAGTGGAAAAAGGTGCTCGATGTGAACCTAACCGGCTGTTTCCTGATGGCTCAGGCCGTCGGTCGCGAAATGCTGAAGAAGAACAGCGGTTCGATCATCAACATTGCGTCCATCTCGGGCATCACCTCGTCTGCGAACGGCCCGTTCTACGCAGGTTATGTCGCGAGCAAGGCCGGCCTGATCGGTCTCACGCGTGAACTCGCAGCAAGCTGGGGCCGCCGCGGAATCCGCGTAAATGCCATTGCACCGGGATTTTTTCACTCTCGTCTTGCCGACTCTGTTATCGACATTTACGAGCGGTCGATACAGGAGAACAATGTCATACCGCGTATCGGCGATGAGGGCGAATTAAAAGGCGTAACTGTCTTTCTCGCGTCGGACGCTTCGAGTTATATTACGGGGCAGACGATCGCCGTCGACGGAGGAATGACGGTTTAGGGATGGAGATCACCGCAGATTCAACTTTGTTGGCCGTGCTGGGCATCAGCTTCGTTTTCGGGCTCTGGCACGCCCTTGACGCCGACCATCTTGCGGCCGTTTCAGCCATCGTCAGCGACCGGAAGAGCCTTCTCAGTTCGTCAATTATCGGCGGCTTGTGGGGCCTCGGGCATACTATCTCGCTATTTGCGGTCGGCGTGTTGATCATCGCGTTGAAGAGTGCGGAGCTGAGCACACTCGAACATTACGAGACGTACCTTGAAGCGGCGGTCGGCGTGATGCTGGTGTTACTAGGCCTCAATGTTTTAAGGAAGGTACTACAAAAAGACAAGATCCACGCTCACGTTCATGACCACGAAGGCCGCGAGCACTTGCACATCCATGGGCACGAAAAAGCAGTTGCCGAAAGTTCGCATCACGGCTTGAGCCCCCGAAGCGTTCTTGTAGGGATGGTTCACGGCCTTGCGGGAAGTGCAGGCCTGATGCTTCTCGTCGTGCCGACGATCAAATCGCCCGCTCTCGCTCTCACCTACATCGCCGTATTCGGCATCGGCTCGATCGGAGGAATGATGGTGATGAGCTTTTTCATGGGCCTCCCGCTCTATTTCACCGCCGGCCGATTTACCATCCTCAATAAATCGATCCGCGCCGCCGCCGGCCTCTTCAGCCTCGCCTGGGGAATAATGCTGATCAACGAAAAGCTGATTCAGAGCTAAGCTCCTATCGGATGAAATGAAATTCACCGAACGCCTCGGGAACATGGAAGTTTGGTTTCTCGGTCATGGTCGGGTTCCAGGCGAGATAGCTGCGGGTTTCGCCTTGGCCGACGCAGCGGAAGATGTTGCCGAGCCAGACGTCGCCGGGCTCGGGCTTCTTGCCGAAGGCTCCCCATGGAATGCGGATCGCCATTTGGAACCGGCCGTCTTCGATGTGGGCGGCTGCTTGCATTCCTGATCGATAATTCCAAACAGGCACGCGCTCGCCGCTTGTCATGTCGATCGCGACATCCAGCCATTCTCCGGTCGGAGCTACTTCGAATTCAAAATACCGCCTCGGCTCATTTTTATCCGGGGCGATAAAGATCTCGCAAACATCCCGATCCCATAGGCCGATGGTTTTTGAATCAAGAAACGGTTCGGCCGACACGACCAGGGGCTCTGCCTGCTCACAGTCAAACCGAACGAACAGGCCATTGTCGGACCAAACCATCCGCGCTTCGAAGCGGCGTGCGGGTTCGGCTGATTCACCTGACCAGTGTGTATCGACATAAAGGACCTCTGCAGATTCCCACGCCGAGGCGTCAAGACCGGGTTCGGACTCGGTGTATTTGATCGTCGCTACTTTTGAAGCGTTCATTTCGATGTCGATTCACTTGCCGAGATGAGTTCCAGGGCCGTTGCCATCTCCGGATCTGCGTTGCTGCAGACGTCCTTTAAGGTCCGGCGGATCTCGATATGAGGTTTTACGGGCTGATCAATGATGGGCTTTCCGTCGGGTCCCCAGCCGGAATGTGTCGGCACGGCGAGACGCCAACCGCCGGGCAGGGTGAAATACTCCGCACCGAGCAGGGCACCGGCCGTCGTACGCCCGATCAGGGTTGCATTCGTCTTCAGCTTCATGTGCCATGCAAAGCCTTCCGCGGCACTTGCGGTTTCCTCATTGATCAAAACAACGACCTTTCCTGCATAGAGGTTCTTTCCAAGATCTTCGCTGAATATCGCTACGGCTCCGCCGTTTGAGCTCATCGCAGAGAATACGGCTTCATCGGTGTAGGTGCGGGTCGCCTTCGGAAGCCTTGCCGGGTCGATCTGCTGGGGCGTCCGGCCCTGTGCTTCGAGGTAGCTCCGGTTGAGCAGTGCCGCCACGAGATGCTCGCCTTCGCTAAAGTAACTGCTCAGCCGGACAAAAGACATATTCCCGCCCGTGTTATCCCGAGCGTCGATTATCAGGGCAGTCGTATCCTTCATCTCTGCCATAGCCGCATCGACCGCCGGAGCAGTATCGTCATCAAACCGGACCGTGCGGATATAACCGATACGCTTTCCGGTGCCGACCGAAAACTTTCGCCACCTGATCGACGGGCGTTCGGATGAGGAGTGTATTTCGCGGCGGACCTTAACGACGCGCGTGCGCCCGTCACAGCCCTTTACCCGAAGTGTGGCGGTGGAACCGAGCGGTCCCATATCGCTATCGGGATTCCGAATCATATCGCCAACGCGGATGCCCTGACGCTGGGCATCGGATGCCGAAGGCACTTCGACAATGACTGAGTTTCCTTCAATGAGAGCAGTGCGGACGCCCGTCCCGGAATGCCCTGCCTCACGCGGCATTCGGATCTCAAGATGTGAAACGGGCAATTCTTTCAGCATCCGTTTCATCACGTCATGAAATTCTGTGTTGTTTGCCGCACGGAGTGCCTGCGGCCGGTACCGGTCGCGAACGGCACGCCAATCGACGCCGGTAAATGCCGGATCATAGAAACTGTCGTTAACCTTCTGCCAGGCGGCATCGAAGATTTCTTGGTACGCCGATGCAGCCTGGGCAGCCGCACGCCCGGAAAAGACGAGGAAGCTGAGAATAATTAGGACGCAGGGAATCGCAATAGCGGAAAGCGCTCTGGATCGATCTTTCATATTCCGTGTGGCGGATGATGCCGGGTGCCGGACGTCGTCCGCCGCAACCGGAAGCCTAAGGCGTAAAATACCGCACCGAGCGTCTTGTGCCAAGCAGCAGTGCCGAGATGACAGCGAATGCGACGACGGAACCGATGATAACGGACATGCGCAAGTAGGGCATCCCGTCTGCCTTGCGGACGCCGATGAGTTCGACCAGCACGCGAACCCATTCTGCCGCAGACGCCAGCATGATCAGCTGAAGTGTCCTGCGTGACCAGCCCTGCCTTACGAGAAGCAGAAATAGCGAGAGTGCGGTGCCCAACACAAGGACCCGATGGCCGGCACGGGTAAGGTGAGCGGCCATCAACAAGATACTTAGAGCGGCAGGTAGCAGTGAGAACAACGTCATGCCCGGTCAGATGAGCGAATTCTGTACCAATCATGCGGGACAGGTTAACTCAATATTTGCATGTATTTTCACTATGCTATACAGCCTGCCGTGAAACAACCGGCACGAAAAACTTCGCGCTGACGATGACGGGAAAACCGGATCGAGCGAACGTCATCGGCATAACCGCCGCTTCATCCATCGGAACTCGGTCGCCGCCGCTTTTGCGATGCCGCCTGCGAATACACGGTAAGGATGGCCGTTAGTGAATGCTTTGGCGATCGAAAAGAGCGTTGATGCCGAAAACACAGGTTCATTTGAGATTGCGTAGACGGGCTCCCAGTGGTCGGGCCCCAATTTTGACTTGAAGTAGTCGAGCCCGTCAAAGTTATAGAAGCGTTGGCCGTGCTTACGCATCCACGCAAGCAGGACTCTCAGCCATGCAGGGTTGTCGAAAGGTGTGATCCGGGCTCGTCTGGAAAGCGGAGACAGCCCGAGTGTAACGTATTCGGATCCTTCAGCGGCGACGGCGCGGATCGCCGTGTCCATCATCAATTCGACGGTGCCGTTCGGCGCTTCCGGAGTGTGCGGGAACTGTTCGGTCAGCCAACCGTTTCGTGTTGGTATGGGCGACAGCACCAGGAAGCCGGCCACTTTTTCATCTCTGCGGGCGACGAAGATCCGCCTGTACCTGAGCCGACCAAGCGTCTCCGGCTCAACGACGAAATGGAGCGGCGGCAGCCCCTTTTGCCCGAGCCAGCCGTCAAGACATTCCACCAACTCGGGATCGTGTTCTGCCCGTTCCGCCGGCCATTCTTCAACGTAAACACCTTTATTCCGAGCTCGGTTAAGCTGAGCTCGGACATCTCGCTTTTTAGCGACCATCGCCGGCCAATCGGCCGGATGCCAAACGGGCTGGGCTCCTAGAAGAACGCGGGAATGCCCGGGCGAATCGCTTGTGACGCCTTCAAGACGGGCTTCCGCGCCGAAATAACAGACAGAAAGGCGATGATGTTTGGAATCCTCTTCAAACTCAGCAGCAACCCTCGGCAATTCCGACTCAGCACAGACCGGAGCGCCCGCAACGACTCGCGCAGAACCGGCCGTTACATAGCCGACTACCGATTCGCCGTTATCGCCGAACCAATACTCGATGCCCGGGTTCACGATCTGAAAACAGGTAGTATTCCACCCGTATCTCATAACAAGTTCGCGTGCCCGCTCGAAGTTTTCCCAGTCGGTTCGATGCATATCACTACTGCTTGATCCGCCGTCAGCGAAAACGAAAATGCCCGCGGCTTCAATATTACCGCGGGCGACGCATATTGGTCTTGCTTAAATTAACTGGGACAGGTCATTGAACGCTGATCGTTGTGATCCGCGGGTTGTCCATTGCGACGTCCCATGCAAGGAGCGGATACCGGGGAACAGGATCGCCAAGGATGAACCCGACATGATCGACATCGCGCATCAACCTACCCCACGGGCCGCTTCGCCGCGCATAGCCACGCGAGAACCACGTCCAGCCCTCAGGCAGTGCCGACGACGATGACGGAACGTCGATGTCGTAGCGGATCCATTGAAGAATGTCGGTGCTTCCGGTAATGCCCGCAACCCCGGTCGGCGGTATCGGGAGCTCCGTGACCTTGAATGCGCCCCAATCGTCCGACAGGTCGGCCGGGGTATCGTTGTCGTTCAATAGGATCAGCGTGACCGTCCGGCCCGATACGCCGCCGCTTACGTACGGGATCGCCATATCGATACCGACCGAGACAACGTTTCGCTGGTAATAATCACCCGTAAAAACAGACGCGACACCAAAGCTGGTGCTCGCCCGCGGCGTAAAGGTAACCAGCCCCGAATCGCGTAAATAACGGCCGGGGTTCCCGTTCGATTCGACGAAGTAGTCCGTGTCTCCGCCCCATGTCCAGCCGCCCTCGTTGCTGCCGGGCGTTTCGAACGTTTCAGTATAGGTCGACTGCACCTCCGCCGCATGGCCCCATCCGGCGAGAGCGCCGGCCAGGCATACCACAGCGAGCGACCAGACGACCGCTTCCCACATAAAACCTGCAAGTTTCTTGATCATTATTAATGCCTCTTTATTTATCTGGACCGCCAGAGGTCTGGTGATCCAATGTTTAACGCGAGGGCTGATCTGGATACAGATCAAGCCTGCCGTAAAAGACGAAAAAGGCCGCTAGATGCGGCCCTTCGGTGATAAATACAATTGATCTGTGGTCTATTTGCCGGTGTTCAGAACGGTCTTTACCGCCATTTTGGCGAGCTTCCAGGTGCGGTCCCAGTCGATCTTGCCGCCTTCTTCGTCGCGGCCCATGATCTTGTTGACGAACATCTTGCGGAAATCGGCACCTTCGCGTTTTAACATGAACTCCTTCGCGTAGGGCTTTGCCGTTTCGAAGAAATTGAACTCCGGGTCGGTGACTATTCCGATGCCCTCAAGCGTCATCAATGCCCGCATGATATACGTAAAATTCGACGGCAGGCGGAAGGGATAATCGTACATCACGTCCGCGAGGTCATAGGTCAACTCTTTGAAATTGACGTCCTTTAGCTTCAGGTTCAGATGGAACTCGAACATCTTCTCGACCACCGGCCGTACTGCGTTCGCATCGGTGCCGGGTTTGAGGAAATCGAGTTCGATGAGGTCTTGTGCGATGCCTGCCGGATCTTTGCTAACGACGTGGAAAAAGGCGTCGATCATCTTCGACTGCAGCTGAGGCGAAATGCGGCCGACCATTCCGAAATCAAAGAATGCGAGGCGGCCGTCTGCCATCACAAGCAGGTTACCGGGATGCGGGTCAGCATGGAAAAAGCCGTCTTCCAAAAGCTGTTTCAGATACGTGCGGATCAGCAGCCGGTTTACCTTTTCCGGGGCGATACCGCGGCGGACGAGTTTTTCAAGATCCGTGACCTTTGTGCCATGGATGTACTCCATCGTCAGCACTTTTGATGTGGTCGCGTTCCAGTAGATCTTTGGTACGTGGACATTCTGCCAGTTTCGGAACGACTCGCGGAAACGCTCGGCGTTTCGGCCCTCGGCGGCGTAATCCATCTCTTCGTGGATGGTCTCATTGAACTCGCGAAGCATGCCGGCCCAATCGGCATTTTCGTTGAGCTGCGGGAAGCGCTCAGCAAAATTTGCGACCTTTTTAAGTATCTCCAGATCGCCCTTGATCGTCGCTTCAAGATTCGGCCGCTGGACCTTGACCGCGACCTCTTCGCCGGTGTGCAGTCGGGCCCGATAAACCTGGCCAAGCGAAGCGGCGGCGACGGGTTTTAGCTCGAACTCCTTATAAACGTCATTGATCTTGAGGCCGAGTTCCTTCTCGATACGGGCAAAGGCGATCTCGTTATCGAACGGCGGAACGTTGTCCTGCAGTTCGCCGAGAGCGGCAACAAACGGCAGCGGCAAAAGGTCGGCCCGAGTGCCCATCGACTGCCCTATCTTGATGAACGTCGGCCCGAGCTCGATCAGCTTTTCCTTGAGCCATACGGCCTGTTTTTCCTGATTCGCCTCGCGGTTCAGGTCGCTGCCGAGGAAAAACCACCTGAGCAGCAGCATGAACCGGTGAAAGAACCACATCCGCACGCCGTAAAGCTTTTCGCCGTAAACAGCCGCACGGGTCAGCCGTTCGGCCTTTCGCATACGCTGTTTCGCCATGCGAAGCTGGGCCTTGCGGTGCATCTCGTACTGATCGAGATATAGATAAAGGGCTAGTTTTCCGATCACCGCGGATACGTGTGCGATACGCGTCCAGCCGCGAATGCCGGTGTACCGGCTTTCGACCTCAGCTTCCTTATTCGCAAGGAACTTTTCCTCGGCGATCAGCTGATCGTTCGTAACGTATTTCGAAATAGGGAGATCCTCGGTCGCGACCATCGGCCGCGAGCCGTTACCATTCCCGTTGACCGTTTTTACCGGAAGTGCCGGGTCAATCACGGCTAAACCCTGTTTGTTGCTGAGATCGTTCATCCGCCTATTTAATTCGTCGCCCAAGCCTGTTTCGATGCGAAAACCGCCTAAAGGCTTTGCATCACAATATCTCGAGCATATTCTTTACGCCCTGCTGGCGGAAATAGTTCAGTGCATGGTTGGTGTCGCGTTCGATCTGGGCCTTCAGCTCATCGATGCCGGAGAACTTCTTCTCGTCGCGGATACGGTGAAGAAAGCGGACCCGCAAAACATCCCCGTAAAGGTCGCCATCGTAATCGAAGATAAAGGTCTCGATCGACGGCTCGGCATCTTTCTCAAAGGTCGGGCGGATGCCGATGTTGGTTATGCTTCGCCGCCAAACGCCGTCAACGAGAGTTGCCGTCGCATAGACGCCGTATTTCGGTATCACGCGGTTGTGTGGATGCAGGTTTGCGGTTGGGAATCCGATCGTGCGGCCACGCTGAGCACCGCGGATGATCACGCCCTCGACGCCGTACGGCCGGCCGAGCATTCGGCGGGCAAGATTGACCCGGCCTTCGTTCAAAAGATGCCGGATCCGCGAAGAGCTGATCCGATGCCCGCGGAGCCTTACCTCGGGCACTTCCTCGGCGATGAAACCAAGCTCGCCGCTCATTTTCCTGAGCAGTTCGATATTGCCGCCGCGGCCTCGGCCGAAGGCGAAATCCTGGCCGAGATGGACCTCTTTTGCGTGCAGCCGGTCGTGGATGATCTCAGCAATGAACTCTTCGGCGGGCTGCT
The DNA here is from genome assembly GCA_030372865.1 of Pyrinomonadaceae bacterium. GTDB lineage: Bacteria > Acidobacteriota > Blastocatellia > Pyrinomonadales > Pyrinomonadaceae > OLB17. The sequence continues at coordinate 7,864 of JAUCQE010000033.1, read as the reverse complement.
GGGCAAACTCGCGGTCGAACTGGATCACGATCGACTGCTCAATGCCCAGAACCTCCATGTTCGCAAGCCGCTGATCGAGCGTCTGTAAGAGCGGCGGGGCGGATTCAGGATGAAGTACGGCACGCGGGTGCGGGTCGAAGGTGATCGCGGTCGGCACAGCATCGACGGCACTTGCGCGTTCGACGACCGTCTGCATTATCCGCTGGTGCCCGAGATGCAGGCCGTCAAAAACGCCGAGCGTCAGGACGGTGGGCTTCTGTATGTTCGCGTTCTCTGTGCCGTGAAATATCTTCATGCCGCTAATCGCCGAGATGCTTGCCCGGAATCAGATAGTTTCGCACATAATCGGCGACCGCTGAATCGAGCGGCGTAGTTTCGGCGGTGTAGCCGGCGGTACGGATGCGGGCGAGATCGGCCTGCGTGTGGTATTGGTAGCGGTCGCGGAGATGGACCGGCATATCGACGAACTGTACGTTTCGCGGCAAATCGAGCGCGTTAAAGATGGCGTCCGCAAGGGCGTTCCAGGTGTTCATCCTGCCAGATCCGACGTTGAACAACCCGCCATTGCTCGTCTCCATAAAATGAAGCGTCATATCGACGGCGTCTTTCACGTAAACGAAATCGCGGCCGAATTCGCCATCGGAGTAGTCGGGGTTGTGACTGCGGAAAAGCTGGAGCGTGCCGGTCGAGTTGATCTGGTCGAATGCCTTGTTTACCAGCGACCGCATATCGCCCTTGTGGTTCTCGTTCGGGCCAAAGACGTTGAAATATTTCAAGCCGACGATGCGGTCGAACAGCCCCGTTCGTGCGGCGTAGAGATCGAAGAGGTGTTTCGAATATCCGTAGACGTTCAGCGGGCGGAGCTTTCCGAGCTCGTCCGTACCATCATCCATACCGGCCGAGCCGTCGCCGTAGGTCGCGGCGGACGACGCGTAAATGAACCGGATCTCGCGGGCGGCGGCCCAGTCGGCAAGGTCCTGCGTGTATTGGTAGTTGTTGCGGATCATGTAGTCCGCGTCGGTCTCGGTCGTCGAAGAGCAGGCACCGAGGTGGAAAACCGCGTTGCAGTCCTCGAACTGGCCGAGGTCGTCGATGAAATCGTAGGCATCGACGTAATCGGCAAACCGAAGCGGCGAGAGGTTCTTCCATTTGTCCGTCTCGTCCAGCACATCGACGATCAGGATGTCGTCATGCCCAAGCTCATTCAGCCGCCAAACGACCGCACTCCCGATAAACCCCGCTCCGCCTGTAACGATGATCTTCATAGCACACGCTTAAAAGGACAATGATACACCAACCGGCCCCGCGGGACAGGCAAATTGGCAGATCTGCGGTTAAGCCGTGTGACTGCCGCAGTTAAATGCAGGAACCACACGCCGTTGTCCCGACTTTGTACCCGCTTGTCCCAGCCTTGTCCCAGGGCTCTTGGGACAAACAACTCTAATCTTATCAATAACTTGCAAAGATCTTGAGCCAAAAAACCGTGCGCGAAAATTGCATATAGAATTTTTGGCACAAATTCGACATATTTCGATACAGTTCTTACTCCTTCCCCGTCGTTCTAGGAAACGTTCTGAAAGTTTTCAAAGATCAAAAAACCTCGAAAAGTGTAACAGAGTGTTGCAGTGATGTCTATATGTTTTATGTGTGCAACACCAATTCTGTACGCCTCAAGTTGAACCTTTTATTCGATGGATCGCGGAAAGAATATTCTACGGGTAATAGGTAATAGTGCGATACTCGATCTCTGACGGGACGGCCCGCTCGACAGAATTCTCTTTTATCACGTTCACCACGGAACGTTTTGTCCAATTGCCCTTTTCGTCAAATTCGAGGTAGCTATAGCGAGTCACACTCTCTACCCTCTCCCAATTTTCCGCCATATCATAAACGCGATATTCGATCGGATTTCCTTTTGCGTCCATTTTGTAGGCATACTTCTGGTTGAGTTCGCCGTCTTCGTCATATACCAATTCTGTCTTCAGATCGCCGGCATACTTGTAGGCATAGGCCATCCAAAGTTTGCCATCGTTACCGAACATCTTCTCTTCGGAAAGGCGTCCGCCGGAATACTTGTATTGAAGTTTAAATTCGTACCGAGGGTCGCGACGTGTCGTGTCGGGCGGACCTCCAACTGCTACTATCGTAGCCGCTCCCCCCTCGACCAATTCTGAGTCGCTCGCCCTCGCGCCATCGATAAATCCGTAAACGGTGACGCTAAACGGGATGCCGGCAGATTCGTAGGAGACATGCTTAGTGCGATTGCCATTTTCATTAAAATCGGTCACCGACGATCGGTGGCGTGAACCTCTGGGCGTTGCACCGATCAGGTTCTCGCTTTCCTCGATAACCGTCTTGACCTTTCCTATGAATCCACTGTCTTCCGCGTCGCTTTTTTCCTTCGCGGCGGCTGGCGATTGAGGCAGCGGTTTTGGCGTTGCAGCATTTAATGCCTTTGCAATGTCCGTTTCGATCTCTGCGGGCGGTAGTATGCGAAACGAGTCAAGGACGCTTTCGATCTGTCTTTCCGCGTCCTTAACGTTCCGCGCAACTGCTCCGACCAATAGGTACAAACGGCTACCGTCTAGGAAATTGCGAGCAAGTATGGCGCCGGTTGATGTGTTGAACCTGGCCTTTCTTCCGGGAATCGACCCGAGCTTGATCATTTCCGCAACGACCTCACTGCCTTTTGCCCTCTCGATTCCGCTATTGAGGGTTAATACAAGCGCCTGCTCCTGTTGCTCGGGCGAAAAGCTTGCAAACCTCCCGGAAGAGTCATCGTAATATTGGACAATTACTGTTCCTTCTCTGAATTCCCACGTGTAGGTTTCTCCGTTACGCAGGGCCTCGCCTGAGTTAAGGTCGCCCGCACTATAGCTGGTAATGGCGGAGGAGGAAAGCGCGATCGAGAACCGACCTTTCCAAGATCCGTAAGGCTCCTTCGTTTTCAGAGCTGCTAACGAAGGCGTTTCCCATTTCTTTACGGGTGCCGAACCGGTTGCCCTTGGAGGCGGAGGCGGAGGCGGAGGTTGAGAGATCCCGGAATGTGCGAGCGTAAGGGCAAATAGCACGAGGAACGGCACGTTTCTAAGTAGGAGTGTTTGCATATATTTAGTTGTGGAAATGGTTTGGGCCTATCAAATTCTTTCGTCGGGTTCCAGGGTATTATACCGCAGAGTCGTTACGAAAAGACTTTAAAATGACCCACTCTACGTCTCCTTCAACTTCCCGCCGCTGATGGCGTTGGCGATGGCGAGGTAGCGTTTGGGGAAGACGCGTTGGATCCAGCTTAGGACACGGGCATCGGGGCCGACGATGATGCGCGGGCTGCGGGACTTGATGCCGGCGACGATGATCTCGGCGGCGCGGTCGGGGGTGGTGGTCGAGAGCTTTCGGTTGATGCGGGCGAGACGGCGGTCGATCTCGTCGGCGGAGTGGACGGTGTTTTCGGCGATGCGGGCGCTGTTGGCGATGTTGGTCTTGACGCCGCCGGGGTGGACGACAGAGACGGCGATGTTCGTGCCCTCCAGTTCATGCCGGAGCACCTCGGTAAATCCGCGGACCGCGAATTTGCTGGCGCAATATGCCGCCTGCCCGGGCGGCGCGACGAGGCCGAAGAGGCTGGAAATATTCACGATGTGTGCCGACGGCTCTTTTTCGAGGTATGGCAGGAAAAGCTTTGTGCCGTGGACGACGCCCCAGAAATTGACGCCCATCAGCCATTCGATCTCTTCGAGCGATACTTCCTTTAGCGTGCCGCCGAGAGCAACGCCGGCGTTGTTTATCACGTGGGTCACGCGGCCGTGCTCAGCGATGACGTCATCAACGAACCCGGCCATCGCCGCACGATCGGCGACGTCGACGATATGCTGCGACACCTTTGCATCGCCGAGCATAGAGGCGGTTTCCGCCAGGCCCTCGCGGTTCACGTCGGCGATCGCGATGCCCGCAACGCCCTCCAAGGCAAAGCGTTTTGCGAGTGCACGGCCGATGCCGGAGCCGGCTCCGGTGATGACGGCGACACTATCTTTTCTGATCGTCATAAGTTTTTCTGCTTAGGGCGAAACTCCATCGTGCCGTCTTCGAGACGGCCGTAGCGAAGCATCTTAAGGTCTTTGGCGTAATTTTGGTGCAGCCGCCACGGCATCTTCGAACCCTGGCTCGGTATCTCGCCGAGTGCACGGAGCACGTAGCCGGAATTGAAATCGAGCGCAGGCTCGGGCGTGACGGTCGGGTCGTTTAGGCGAGGCGTGCAAGACGTGTAGCCGTTCTCGTCCATGTGGTTGATCAATCGGCAGACGTACTCGCTCGTGAGGTCGCATTTCAGCGTCCACGAGGCATTGGTGTACCCGAAAGCCTGTGCGAGATTCGGCACGTCGCTGTACATCATGCCCTTGTACGCGATCCTTTTCGATAGATCTACTTTTTCGCCATCGACGACGAGTTCAAGCCCGGCCATGATCTTGAGCACGAGCCCGGTGGCGGTGACGATGATGTCAGCCTCAAGCTCTTCGCCGGTCGTGAGGCGAATTCCTTTCTCGGTGAATGTCTCGATATTGCCGGTGACGACCGAAGCCTTGCCTTCCCGTATCGACTTGAAAAGATCGGCATCGGGCACGAGGCATAACCGCTGGTCCCACGGGTTGTAGGTCGGTTTGAAATGCGTCTCGGCGGCCTCATTCCCAAGCTCTTTCTCGATGCCTTTTGCGATCAGACGTTTCATGAACGACGGCCGACGTTTTGAAAGCTGGTAAAAGAACATCTGCCGCAGCACGTTCTTCCAGCGCGTGATGGCGTAGGCCGCCTTTGCGGGCAGGATACGTCTCAGGCCATTCGCGATCTTGTCCTCTGCCGGCATCGAGACGACATAGGTCGGCGACCGCTGAAGCATTGTTACGTGTGCTGCGGTCTCCGCCATTGCCGGCACGAGCGTAACCGCAGTTGCACCGCTGCCGATCACGATGACGCGTTTGCCCGCATAGTCGAGATCGGCGGGCCATTTCTGCGGATGGACTATAGTTCCCTTGTAACTATCAAAGCCGGGCCAGTCGGGTGTGTAGCCGGATTCGTACTGATAATAACCGGTGCATAGATAGAGGAAACTGCAGGTGAACTCGACCGTCTCTAGCTCTGCCGTTGCGTCTTTGCGGCTTTGCGGGAGATTCTTAATTTCGTGGGTTTCTGCCTGAGGTGCGGCGTCCTGATACCGCCCTTGCTGACGCGCGGGCTTTTGCACTTCGACTTTGACCGTCCATTGCCCTGTTTCGGTGTTCCATTCGGCACGCCTGACGCGGTGGCCGTAGCGGATCTCTTTATCAAGGTCGTATTCGCGTGAGGTTTCGCGGATGTAGTTCAATATCGCCGGGCCATCCGCTATCGCCTTTGCATCACGCCATGGCCGGAAGCGATACCCAAGCGTGTACATGTCCGAATCCGAACGCACGCCTGGATATCGAAACAGGTCCCAAGTGCCGCCCATCGCCTCTCGCCCCTCAAGTATCGCGAACGTCTTCCCCGGACACTCCATCCGCATATGCGCACCCGCACCGATACCCGAAAGCCCGGCACCGATTATTAGGACGTCAAAATGTGCCATAGCATTTACGCAGCCAACTCTACCCGAAGCCTGGCGATATCGCGTTGAGGCGGCGCACCGAACGCCTTTTTGTAATCGCGGCTGAAGTATGACGGATCTTCGTATCCTACACGAAAACCCGCCGAAGCGGCATCCAGATCCTCACCCAGCATCAGCCGCCGGGCTTCCTGCAGCCGCACCTGCTTCTGGAACTGCAGCGGGCTCATCGCCGTTACTGATTTGAACTGCTGATGAAAACTGGAAACACTCATGCCCAGGTCACGGGCAAGCCTGTCCATACTCAATGGCCTGTCGAAGTTTTCGCGAAGAATCTGCACCGCTCGGGAAATGCGACGATTCTCGCTTGCCGAGATCAAGTGCGCGAGCCGCGGGCCCTCGTCGCTTTTCAGCAGACGGAAAATGATCTCCCGCTTTATCATCGGCAGAAAGTTCTCTATCTCATCGGGCTTTTCGACGAGACGCAGTATTCGGACTATCGCGTTCAGCAGGTCCGCGTTGACTGGGTTTACGTTCATAGCTTTCGCACTCGGTTCGAAGCGCGAGAGGTCCAGCCCCGAATCGATCAACACCTGCGCCACCAGCGACGGTTCGAGGTCGAGCCGGAAGCTGAGGTAGGGGTTCTCCTCGGACGTTTCGATGATACAGCTTGTTACCGGCAGATCGACGGTCGACAGTAAATAGTGCCCTTCGTCGTAACAAAATGTCTCATCGCCGAGTTCGACTCGCTTGCTGCCGCGGGCGATCACGCAAAAGGCGGGCTTGACCACCGAATGGAACGGAGGCAGCGTTCGCGAGGCGCGCATGACCGTTATATCTGGAAATAAGTCCAATATTCCGTCCTCGGCCATGATCGCATCGATACGAGCCGCGATCTCGTTCCGTTCAGTGATGACCCTTGCGTTATCTATATCCTGTAACACATTGTTCATGCTTTAAATAATAAGGCTACACATCCTGGAAATGAATAGGAACTCGCCACGTTTGGAATTTTGTCCAATTCTTCTCAAATTTTGTTCTATCGTGAAAGCCCTCCGGACAACTAATCTCCTAATTGCAAAGGAGCACTAGCAAAAAATTATGGAACAAGTAAAAGCATACGGAGCTGAATCGGCAACTTCACCAATCGTCCCATTGACCATCCCGCGACGCGACCTGCTCGCAAATGACGTTAAGATCGAGATCCTCTACTGTGGCATCTGCCATTCGGATGTGCATTTTGCTCGGTCCGAGTGGGATGCGATGGCACCAGTTTATCCGTGCGTTCCGGGGCACGAGATAATCGGACGTGTGTCCGCAGTCGGTTCAGATGTAACGAAATTCAAAGGCGGCGAGATCGTCGGCGTCGGTTGCCTCGTCCATTCGGATGGAACGTGCGAAGCCTGCAATGACGGCGAAGAGCAGTTTTGCCCGAACGCTAACCTAACCTACGGTACACCTGACGTTCACGGCACGGCACCGGGAACGCTCGGCGGTTATTCGGAATCCATCGTCGTCAACGAAAAGTTTGTGCTGACGATTCCCGAAAATCTCGAACTTGCGGCGGCCGCACCATTGCTGTGTGCGGGCATCACGACGTACTCGCCGATCAAACGTCATGGCGTGGGTCCGGGAAAGAAAGTTGGTATCGTGGGCCTCGGCGGGCTTGGCCACATGGGCGTCAAATTCGCTGTCGCTCTCGGGGCCGAGGTTTGGGTGTTTACGACTTCGCCGGGTAAAAAAGCCGATGCACTGCGACTGGGTGCGACCGGCGTGATCCTTTCGAAAGACGCTGACGAAATGGCGAAGCACGCGGGCACTTTCGACTTCATCCTCGACTGCGTCGCCGCGAAACACGACATCAACGCCTACATCAACATGCTCAAGCGCGACGGCAACATCACCCTTGTCGGAGCTCCGCCGGAGCCGCTCGATGTTTCGGCATTCGGACTCATCATGGGCCGCCGCAGTTTCTCGGGGTCGCCGATCGGCGGCATCGCAGAAACACAGGAAATGCTCGATCTCTGCGGCGAAAAAGGTATAACTGCAGATGTCGAGGTGATAGGCGTCGACGGCATTAATGACGCGTACGATCGGATCGTGGAAGGCGATATCAAGTACCGGTTCACGATCGATATGTCGACGTTGCAGCAGTAAGACGGTTAGCGAAAGTTTGGGGCAAACAGGGCTCTCTCGGCGTGAATCATTGCCGAGCGAGCCTACTTTTTGCCGGCTTCTGCAATGCTTGTTACCAGCCTAGAATATCTGTCTCTTATACACATCTGACGCTGC
>JAUCQE010000032.1 GCA_030372865.1 Pyrinomonadaceae bacterium | reverse complement strand
TGTCTCGTGGGCTCGGAGATGTGTATAAGAGGCAGATCAGCATCAGTGCGATCAGCGCGGCAACGACGATGACGAGAATGACGATGGGGATAATCAGTGTTGAGAGTTCGAACATTTGGGCCTTCCTTTTATTGTGGTGAAAACGTGATAGCCAACTGTGGAACGCGGATCGGGCGGATCCGGCGGATGAAAGCGGATCAGAGTAGTGCGGCAACATTCATGATCGGTGCTTCCCGCAGATCTCGCTTTTCGATCTACTGTATTTTATTCTTGTTCCGATCCGTCTTTATCCGCCCGATCCGCGCCATCCGCGTTCAAAAATCCGTTGCTACCCTTCCGGCGAGACGATCACGGAATCGCCGGCGATTGATGAGATCTTCACTATCGTTCCGGGTTTTATCTCTTCGCCGTTCGCAGAGCGGGCAATTCGTTCGACTCGTTCGTCGCCGATTCGGGCGGTTATCTGGCCGACCTCGCCTGGCTTTATAGAGACCGTTACCTGCGCCGTCTTGGCGATAAGGTCGTTGTCGGTAACGGAACTCGAAGCCTGTTGCCCGATCAGGAAACGGCCGAATGCCGAGACGACGCCCGCGAAGATGACCCCGCCGAGCAGCCCGATCATCGAGCTGACAAACGCGCCGTATCCGAGCTGCACGCCGATCACGCCAAAGCCGCCGAACGCCGTGATGAAAACACTAATCACACGGCTGTCGAGCAGGCCGAAATCCGTTCCCGTGTTGCCGCCGTCGTGGTCGAACCCGACCGCTTCTAAAAGGTCGCCGTTGACCAGCGTTGCAAGCAGTAAAAGAAAACCGACCGCGCCGATTATGGCGAACAAAACGAGCAGATCAAGGCCGAATAATAGATCCATGGGCGTATTCCCGGAAACGGGTTGCGAGCATTCTACACGCAATCCCCGAAAGAATGAACCGCCGAGACGCTGAGACGCGGAGATGGAATTTTACAGGATGGACAGGATCAGCAGGATGTGAGCGGTCACGGACCGTATCTCATTTCATCCTGTTTATCCTGTGCATACTGTTTGAATTCCTCCGCGTCGCGGCGTCTCTGCGGTTAAATCCTAATTCGAGATCGCGTTGAAGAGCAGGGGGAAGGTCGCCAGGCTCTGGCCGCGGTACTGCGGGCGGAAGCCGAAGAGGACGATCTTGCCCTTGCCGATTTTTACCTCGACGAGTGCGGCCTTTCCGGCGATCTTGTCCACGCCGAGTGCCCATCCGGAAAGAAGTATCTGCTTCGGGTCGGACGGATAGCGGGCGATGACGGTAAGAGTGATGCCTTTAGGCATTTCCCCGCCGGCGGCAGGAACGCCTGAAGGCGTCACTTCTACTTCAAACACCGGCGAGTCCTCGAACCAGGCGATCGACTGCTGCGGCATGCCTTTGGCGATCGGGTGTGTGGTGTCGAGCTCGGTGCGGAGGATCGAGCCGGGGATGTAGAAATCTTTTCGATTCAGGCCCTTTGTGATGTTCTTTATCGGCAGGTTGAACTGCTCGATGGCGAAGTTCGACGATTCATTCAGGAACACAAGCGTCCCGCCCGCCTCGACGAATTTCTTCAGATTTTCAACGCCCTCTTTCCCGACACCGCCCACATACTCATCCGGCATCGAGCTCTTGCGGTGGCCATTGAGAATCGCATTGGGCGATTGGTCGGGGAAGATGATTCCTCGGCTCCAATCAATTTTCGGTTTCCGAATCTCCTCATCTGTCACTGAATCAAAGTCGCTACAGGCATCCTTGAACTGATCGTCCTTCGTGATCCAACGAGTCCAGCCTTCGTCCATCGATGCCACATCTGACTTGTAGATCAAGAAAGTCGATGGATGGCTGCAAGCCGAAGTGTAGGTTTTCCGTTTAACAACCTTTTTCGTCAGTCTTGGAAGTGCTCCGGTCAACGGCTGCACTTCTAGGCCCAATAGAAGGGGAAGTGTATGGGCAGTAACGTCGTAAGGCGCAATTGGATTGCCGCCAGAGTCAACTAAATTTGGGTAAGTCTGGTGCTCGAGTAAGGCCTTGGCAAAGGAGCCATAAGGCTGAGCAAGGTCAATTAACACCGAACCTCTCGGAAACGTTTTTCCGCCAATCGTAAACGGACTTGATTCATTTAGCTCAACACCAGCTCTTTCCAAGATGGCGAGCAATTTTGCAAATCTATTGAAGTAGTGGAGTCGAATATTGCTATCATTATCGCCCCCTTTGGCCTGCCTATCCAATTCGGAGTCCATTGAGCGCTGATCGAGCGGAAGTATGTAGCCGGTAAGCTCACCCTCCTTCCTCGGCCGTACCGCTTCTTTCCCGATCCCGTAAAACCTAGTCAGCCATTTCTCGCGGTTGTTGGCGGCGTGGTCGAGGAGGCTGAAGGCGGTGGCGGTCATGTAGTCGGTGATGTTGCGGAGTTTCCATTCGCCGCCTTTCCAGACGGGGCCGAAGTTCGGCGATTCAACCTTTGCGTCGAGCCCGCCGGAGGCGCCGCGAAGGTCTTCGAACTTAACGGTGATCGGCGTGGCAAGCCGTGCGGAGGCGGTCTCTGAAAGAATTCTCACACCGCCGTGGTAATGCGAATAGGCGCGGGCGGGCGTCCAGGCGTCGTAGGTCGTGTTGGTCGTGATGCCCTGCAAGCCTTTCTTGCGAAGGTCGCCGGCCATGTAGTTGCCGAGCTCGGTATAGCCCTCGACGATCTGCGGCGGCACGTTCGGTTCGACGGGAGCCATGTACGGCGGCAGGAATTGGCGAGCGCCGTTCGGGCCCTGCTGGTGCACGTCGAGCACGATCTGCGGACGCCATACATTGTGGATCTTATCCACGGTCAACTGCGTTTCCACCTGTGTGAAGGCATACCAGTCGCGGTTGTTATCGTGGCCGACGTATTTGTGATAAAGCTCCGGCGGCGTCGTGCCCTCGTAAGGCGTGCCGAGCGTTTTGTCGTACCAATTCTTGACGATGTCGACGCCGTCAGGGTTCAGCGACGGCACGAGAAGAATGATCGTGTTGTCGAGAATGTTTTTAATGCGCGGGTCGTTGGAGCTCGCGAGTTCGTGCGCGATCAGCATGCTCGAAAGCGTCGAACCGACCTCGGTAGAGTGAATTCCGAAGGTAATCAGAACGATGGTCTTGCCGTCGGCGATCAAGCGTTTCGCTGCTGTTTCCGGGTCGCCTTTCTTCCGGATAAATTCCCTCGGATCGGCGAGCTGGTCGTTTACTCTCAGAAACCTGTCCAGGTCCTTCAGGTTCTCAGGGCTCGAAACCGTCGCGTAAACGAACGGAGCGCCCATCGTGCTTTTGCCGATCTCTTCAAACACCATTCGGTCGCTGGCGGCGTCGAGCTTTTTGAAGTAGTCGACCACCTGCGCCCAACTCGCGAGCTTGCGGTCGTCACCGGGTGTAAAACCGAGCACGTCCTTCGGCGTCGGAACTTGTGCAAAGGCAGCGAACGATATCGCGAGAACTAAACCGCAAAGACGCAGACAGGCAGAGATCTTTTTCATATGTAAATGAGGCTCCGGATGGTGATGAGCCTATGTTAGACGATTATCAGGGAGAATTGAAAGAAAACAAACGGACGAAGGTATAGCGGCGGGTCACGCGGTAAATGTGAACGGCCTTTAAGCTGTCCGAAAATTCGCATTGACACTGTCAGTGTTTTCGACTATAAACGCTTTCAGCTTCGCTCTCATCGGCATTGACCCATTTTAATTAAGAAGTCTCCGATGAAGTTCATCCCGATCTATGTTCAAACAATTCTTACTCTCCGTCGCGGTCTTTTTAGCGCCCGCTCTGGTTTCATTCGGCCAATCGACACCCTGTCTCTTATACACATCTGACGCTGCCGACGAGTTCCGAA
>JAUCQE010000031.1 GCA_030372865.1 Pyrinomonadaceae bacterium | reverse complement strand
CGAGGATGTCCTCGGAACCGAGCCCTGCGAGGAACTTTGCGTTCGGGAATTTCTCCGCGATCTGCCGCAGCGTGTTCTCGTCTGTGTGGTCGCGGTGGTCGTGTGAGTTCAGGACGTAATCTACCTGCGTGATCTTATCGAGCGGCGAGGGCACCTGAGTATATCGGTTGATGAACGGCGGATCGCCGAATACGGGGTCGACGAGGATGCCTTTGCCTTTCAGCCTGATGTAAAACGACGCGTGCCCGAGCCAGATAAAGCCGTCGCGCTCGCCTGCGAAAAACTCGGTCGGGTCGAGCACCTGCGGCCGAAACGTGTCGGCGTTCTTTTCCGCCTCGAACTTGTTCTCGCTAAGCTGCCACTGCAGCAGCTTGCTCGTTCTGGGCAGATACGGGAACTCGTCGTTCATGAACCGCCCGTGCTGATCGACCGGGGTTCCCTTCCACCCCGCCCGCAGCGTCGCGGCATTCTCATTCGAACGGTATCCGCTCAAAACCGCCGAGTCCGAATCGCTCCACCAAGCCGCCGCCACCAGCACCAACATCAACAGCAATACTACAACCCATGCTCGCTTCAACCACCTTTTCATATTTGAGACTTGGATGCGGATCCCGCCGGTACCGACGATCAGTTTTCATCCGGAACCGAGATCTTTTCGATCTGGGATCGCAATGACGGTATGTCGCCGACGGCGGTCTGCCAGACGATGTCGAGATTGATCCTGAAGTAATGGTGGACGACCTTGTCCCGCATCCGCATCACCTCTTTCCATGCGACCTCGGGGCGGGCATTTCGCAGTTCTTCACTCAGGCACTTAGCCGCCTCGCCGATGATCTCTATGTTCCTCACGACAGCGTCCTGATATAACTGCTGGCGATCGAAGTCGTCCTTCGTAATGCCGGCAAGATACGTCTCTATCTTTTGACAGCACTCAAGGATATCGTAAAGATACAGCTCGTCCGTTCTAGCCTTCATAAAGGATCTTCAGGTCGTTCAAGACATCCTTGCGGATCAGAGGATGGAGGCTGCCCTCGGTTCCGAGATCTACCGGCCGCCCGATCGTTTCACGGAGACGGTCCTCAAGCCGGATCATCTCTAACAGGCCGACAGGATTCCTAAATCGCACAATGATATCAACATCGCTGTCGGGGCGGTCATCCCCGCGCGCAACCGACCCGAAAACGCCGAGCATTGCGAGGTCGGATTCTTCGCAGATCGCTCGTACTTTCTCTTTAAGGGCCGCAATGTCCATCGCCGGAATTTTAGCACACCGATCCTAGCGTATCGGCTCTCTCAAAATTATCTCCGCGGTCTCGTACGCAAGGTCGGCGGCGGCCGGGTTTGACGCTCGCAGATTTGCCACCTGCAGCAGGGCTTCTCCTGTGCGTGAAAGCAAGCGGACAAGGTCGCCTTCCTCTGCACCGGTTTTTTTCACCAGCCCGCTCCAGGTGATGCCGTCAGCCCAGTGTTCGGCGGCAGCCGCTGCAGAGAGGTTGATCTCTTCCGCCGGCTCGATCCCGAATTTCCACTCGACCCGCGACACGTCGTAGATGATCTCTTCAAATTCCGCGACGATGTCCATCAGTTCGTCCGACAGATAAAGGTCGCCGTAGTTCCGGTCCGAGTCCGCGGCGAGCGAAGCCATCAGCCCCGCAACGCTTTTCGTATGCAGCCCGCTAAAGATGCCGCGCCGCAATGCCTCGCCGACCAAGAGCGGCCGGTCGACACGCACGTCCGCCAGCCAACGCCCCGACTCCGTTACCTTCTCCGCCGCAAAATCGAGATATCCGAAGTGGTCGAGCACCTTCGCCCGTTCCTCGAAAGGCCGCCAGATCTGGTCGCGCAGATACTTGATATCGCGGGCGTTCTTTTCGATCGACGCGGCCTCTTTCGCCGAAGCCCACAGAAGTTCCTGCGTGCGCTCGCGGTCTGCCCCGGCGGGGATGAAATTCTCGATCAGCTTATCCAGAACCTCGGCACCGTCTTCCGAACTCTTCTGGAACGAGATCTTCGGTTCCTGCAAAGCCGGGTTGCTGCCGTCCAGCGTTTCGAGAAACGCATTCTCGATCGTGTCCTCTTTCAGCTTGTAGCTTCGCTCGTGGATGCGGTTGACGCGAGAGAGCGGGAACGTCCGCCCCTGCCCGTCGTCACGCATCGAGCTGACCGCGTCGCCGTGGACGCTGATGACCATAAAGTACCGCTTCCCGCTTCGCCCCTGCGTCACGATCCGGCCCGGCGTCACGTTCTCTTCGAGCCATTTGTACCTGAGCTCGGCACGCGTCGCCGGCAGCCTTTCATCCAGCCGCCGCCTTGCGCTCGTCAGCCGCTCAAAACCCCGCAGGTCCTCGATCGAAAGCCCGAGCCCCGCCGATTCAAGGCTGCTTTTCAACGCCGCCTCGGCACGGTTTCTCCTCGCCCTTAGCTCCTCGATCTGCCGCACCGTTCCCTGAAACGCGTAGCTCTTTTC
>JAUCQE010000030.1 GCA_030372865.1 Pyrinomonadaceae bacterium | reverse complement strand
ATCTAGGAGCAATCGAACCTTATGATCTTTCTCCATAAGATGTACTTGACCCGTTTCTCGCTAATGGCTGGGCTGTTCTTGATACTGTTTCCGGTCGCTGTGATATGGCTCGGACTCGCCAGATCGTTGTTCGGAGGACTATTTGACGTCGAGGACTTCGGACCGACTTTTTGGGTCGCCTGCTCGGCCTACTTACTTTCCTGGTCCGCAACCGTTACTTTCCATATCACCAGGCTTTACGGGCCGGAGCGCGTCGGAATGGAAACCAGCTCTCAAACTGGCTCTTCCAAGAGCCGACGCTCCGCTCAGCTTGTCTTCATTGTCGGCATGCTAATGCCTTTGCCGCTTCTCGTATCCGTGCTTTCGGCGAACTTTAGCTGGGACGCGTTCGCCGGGGCCTTAACAGGCTTCTTATTCGTACTCGCACTTGTCTATTTGGCTGACCTTATCCACCGTCTCTTCAACACTTTTCAGCTTACGGACGACCAACCCGAGACGAACGATCCTGGAAAGCACCTCTTCTTCCCTTTTGATAACCGTCTTGCAAGGATGGCAGAGCGATCTACGTCGGTTCAGGAGTTTTTCAGACGACCTGTGTTCCGGCGGATCTCGCAACTACTCTGGCGTTTGCCCGAGACCTACACCGTAGGGTATGTGAAGCGCGGTGAGAACTATGTGACGGTGAATCCTGGCATGATCCTGCCAATTGTGATGTTCGCGGCGTTCTTGAGTCTTTACGCGATCGGCTTCTTCTTTTGGGCCAACCGTCCAAACATCGACCTCGGCCTGACCGCGATAACATTCGTGCTCATTCTCGTCACGCTGCTTTGTTGGCTGTTTGCAGGCACCGCGTTCTTTTTCGACCGCTTTAGACTACCTACTTTACTTACAGTGGTGACGATGATCTCGTTCTCACAGCTCAACCACACGTACGATGTGGCTCCTTTGCCTGTGCGGAATACAGCCTTTGAGCACGCAACACCCGCACAGATCCTTAATGCTCGTTCTCGGGATGACTACATAATACTCGTTGCCGCAAACGGGGGCGGCATTCAATCTTCTGCGTGGGCGACGGAGGTGCTCACACGGTTCGACGAGCACTGCAGAAATGTCGATCAACGTCCTGAAGGGTGCCGGAATGCAATAGCCGCGATCAGCGGTGTTTCCGGTGGCAGCGTCGGGGCGATGTACTTTATGGAGTCGTACAACGGTGACGCAGGGTACGATCCCGACGTTGCGAGCCGTATCCGAGAATACTCCCAAAAATCCAGTCTCGATTTTGTCGGTGGGACCCTCGTATTTCAGGACTTTGTGAGGAATATTCCGTTCATATCAGACTTTACGCCAACTGATCGGGGCCGACGTCTGGCAACAGGATGGGAGGCGAACAAAGTGTCGATCGACCGATCGGCAGGGATCATCGACGACGCTGGCGAGCCACTGGACGCCGGCCCACACCCGGGGCAACGCAAAAGGGTTGATCTGAAAGAGAATCTTTCAGCTTGGCGCGAGGGCACACTCGACCGATCTCGTCCTGCAGTTATCTTCAACTCGACCGTCGTGGAGACGGGACACCGATTGCTTTTCTCTACTGCGAAGTTCCCGAATAGGGACCCCAAGACCTCAGACTGGCTGAGCCTCGATGATATTGCGGGCGACAACGCGGATATCGGGATCACCGAGGCAGTCCGGCTTTCCTCAGCGTTCGCTTACGTTTCCCCCGCTCCGGTAATGTCGGCCCCACCCGCACTCGAATCCGTCAATGACGAGTTTCGTAGGTACCATGTGGTCGACGGTGGATACGCCGACAACTACGGATTGCTAAGCCTACGAGACTTCCTGAACGAGGGACTTAAGAACCTCAGCTTCGACGCTGAGCAGAAGCCCAAGTTCATCATAATCCAGATACTCGGTGAGCAGGTTGCGAGAGATCCAGTGACGGGCGAGAAACGGCGTCCGGGAATCGGATCGATATCGGTCTTCGAACAGTTTCTTGCCCCGCTTTCGACGCTGCTGAACGTCCGGCAGACGGGACAGTTCGCAAGGAACACGGAAGCTATGCAATCCATAGAATCCATTTTGGAGAATCGAGGGCTGGTGGCACGACGCTTCGTATTTGAGTATCCCTCCGCGGACGCTCCGTTATCGTGGCACCTGACAAATACTAACATCGAGGATATCCGGAAAGCGGGGACCGCGATCGGTGCGTTAGATGTGTCAACCGATTCCCCTAATTTTAAGAACTTTCAGCAATGGACTGCCCTTCGGGCGGAACTTCTATCACAGTCCGAACGCCAGCCGCTTGGCGCGAAATAACTCCTGGCTCTCGGGATACCAAACGGAACTGATCAATTAACCATATGCCTAGAACACCTGTAGACATCTTCAAAGAACAAATAACGAACACGATGCGCGAGATAAAAGGCGACCCCTCGCTCCAAATAAACTTTCAGGCCGGGACGTTAAGCCAGCACGTCGCAACCGATAAGCAGGCACGGATTGCCATGCTGTCGGCGGCGATCTCTTCGGCTCGTCGACTCGGCTTCAATTTGAATACGGCGGGAGTCGCTGTAGTGTTCAACGGCGTGAATCGGCAGTCTAGATACTCGACCGTGCTGGGGGTGTTCAACACCGCTGTTACCACCGGTGCGGACCCGCTTGTACCTTAAATTCAATTCACTTCGAAGCACAGATCATGAAACCCAAACATTACCGAAACGTCGACCGATTCGTCCGCAGTGTCACCAAGTTTGCCGTATTATTGGCACCTCTAATGTTACCAATGTTCGGGCTCGCTCAGGGGTCCGGTACAGCTTCATTTGCGTACCGAACTGATAGTGACATCGTCGTAAAGATCGATCAGGGCATCCAGAATACGGAGCAGAACCCGCCGCTCGTGAGAATCTACGAGTCAGTTAGTTCAGGAGGCCAGATCAGATCCAGATTGCGCGATTCGCTGCAAACCGTGGCCTTTTCTCGGATGCCGTCGCCACTTGGCCTCGAGATCGGGATCAGGTTGCCCAAGCCGTCCGCCGGCTTCCGGAAATTCGAGATAGATGTCTCCAACTACTTGTCAGAAGGAGACAATCTTAACTTCCGCATCGTGGTTCCAATTGGCGTGTCTGCGGAACTCGGAGCGGCGACGCGAGACACCGTGAAAGTGAAATTTTCCATCCCAGGCAATGTTGCGGGCGGATGTTCAAGATCCAAAGAGTGGATCTTACGAGCCTTTAGCCGAGAGGGCGGCACCAGGCTAACGGGTACGCGATCGAGCGGGAAGGCTGTGGAATACTCCGTCCTCAGCGCTTCAGACGGGAACGTCCTCGGAGAAGGTGTCGCCGATATCTGCACATTCGAGACAGAATTGCGGTTAGATCAAAGGATGCCCGCGGCAGAAACGTTGAGCCCGGCTCAGATCCTGTTCGACCCTGCGTTCTTCGATTCCGACTTCACTGCGGTTTCCCACCCTGCATTCGCTTCTCTTCGGGACGGGATCAAAGGTGCGATAACGACCCCCGCCGCTATCAACGAGGCCGAAAAGCGCGACGAGGTGCGACAAGGTGTATTCGAGATGGGGGGCGGGTTGACTACCACAAAACAAAAGGAGAACGTCACGAACGAGAACGAAGATCGAGAGACGTCGGGTTTCATCGACCTTCGGATCGCATTGCCCACACGCTATTATTTCGGCCGCGGACGGGGACCGAGCGTGTCGAGTTGGTGGAGTTGGACCCCTGCCCAATTGGACGCGATGATCTCCGAAGGCAAACTTACGGTCAAAAATATTTCGACTAACACGATGCGACTTTTTACACAGGCGCAGTTTACTCAGGACGTTTCAGGACGACTCCCTAGTGGGTCCCGCAAAGGAACGGATTTCATCGTGATGAACTTCGAAGGCGGTGCGGCTGCTGATCGAGATCTCCGAGTGATCGAGTATACGGTCGGTAGCGATTTTCGTTTGGAACCCGGTTTCCTCAATCGAACGTTTGGGAAGAGCGAGACCGGCAAAACCCCAACCTTATTGTTCGAGGTGAGCCCGGCAGGGTTTGAGATAGGCGGCAGACAGGTTCGACGTGATCCGCTATTTCCAGATACCGACACGTTCGTTCGGCGCTACCGGTTCGCGACCCGAATTGAATTGCAGCTGCCACCATACGTACAATTTACATTGGAGAATAGATCTTGGATACGGGGGGAAGTATCCGACGATCGATTTCGGAACTACTTCAAAACGTCACTGAACCTTTTCCCGAGAAAGCTAAACGAGAATGTATCCGCCGGCGTTTTCCTTTCGTATGAGGTTGGGTCTTCGCCACCGTTTTCCACACCGGCGATCGCGACGTTCAAACTGGGCTTCCGAGTTAGAGCAAAACGTTGGTGAGGGATGAAACACATGAATGTGAAGGTGAATGTTTGTGTTTGGCCTTCGGCCAATCGGACACGAACTGGCCGGTTCAGCGGTCGTTCGCGGAACGCTGATACAGTGGTCGGGTGACGCTTGGTGCCTCGATCTCCGCCGGTTGCCTGATCGCCAGGGGAAGTGTCGAGTTCAAGATCAATCGCCGTATCACAATGTCCGGTTTCAACATCAAGTACGTCTAAAAAGGAGATCCGTGCGTCTCCTTACCCACTCTCTCCTCTTTAGATTCCATCTCAATTGTCGTGAGACCTTGGGGGCCGTTCCGGCCGAAAGAGTTCGCCTCAGTGGAACCGGGGTCAGCAAACTCCTGGTTCATCGGGCATATCATATTGGAGCGACCGTGCTGTATCCGGCGTGTATCAGTCCCAAGTTGCCCGATAAGCGACGCTAGTCCGACGGGTTTTCTGGCCTCGATATCAATCGCAACATCCCACGATTGTGTGACGACAAAAGGAACTTATCGACGACATGTTCTACTAAGGTCCCGTCGGGGCCGACAGGTGTGCGCTAGCGAGTTACTTACTGTTGAGTATCCCAATCCTGCCATGCGCAGGTTTGTCGCACATCTGCTATACTTCACTCCTTTCAAAAACTTCCACCTATGGCTTCGACCGAGAATCAATCCGCACGACCGTCCAATGCCGGTGACGACTTTCACGAGTTATGGACGCTGCGCAACGCTCTTTCGCTGCTTGACCCCGGGACGGAGCTTTCTGCGATCACGGTTGAAGGACTGCGCCCTGAAGATGAAAAGGGCGACGTGGCAGCATCGTGGATGGGCGTGGATTGCTCGTTCTACTACGGCGGCGAAAATCTGGAGACGGTCGATTCGATCGTGCTTGACCAGGTGAAGTATTCCCCGACCTCGCCCAATAAGGCATGGACGGTTTCCCGGTTCACGGCCGCAAGTAATAAAGAGAAGACCAACTCAGTGATACGGCGGTTGGCGGATGCGTTCGGCAGTCTGAAGCTAAGGCGGAAGGACCTTGTAGCTTCGGGACGCGGGAAGATCCGTCTGATCAGCAACCAACCGATACATGCAGACCTGATCGATGCACTTGGGTCGAAAAAGCTGGCTGGGAAACGTGCCGAGAAACGTAAGACAAACCGCTCGAAGCTGATCCGTGAGTCCGGGTTGAGCGCGGCGGAGTTTGCGGAGTTCGTCAGGATACTCGACCTCAGCAAGTGCGGCGAAGGTTCGCGGATCGCTTTTGAGGAGGGGATTCTCACGACCATCTCTGAGTGGGCTGAGACCGATGCGCGGGCGGTAACCAACGACCTTCTCCGATTCGTCCGCGTGATGATGATGCCCGAGAGCAGGGGCCATCTAATCACTGCTCATTCGATCCTCGCCCGGTTCAACGTGTCCGACCGCGCCGCAATGTTCCCATGCGCTTCGGAGATCACGCCGATTCAGCATCCTGTTTCACGGCAGGTGACCACAGAAATTTTGGATCGGCTGCGGGAGGGGTCGAAGCGGATCTGCTTACACGGGGCCGGCGGCTGCGGAAAAACGACCGTACTCCAAGAACTGGAATCGATGCTGCCGACCGGATCGGTCATGGTGCTCTTCGATTGTTACGGCGGGGGCAAATATCTCGATTCGGACGCCTATCGCCACCGCGAGAAGGATGCGTTTCTGCAGCTTTCCAACGATCTGGCCAGATTGCTACGCACACCGCTGCTGCTGACCGTGAAGGATGGGATGGATTACCCGCGTGTCTTTCGCAAGCGGCTTGACATCGCCGCCGAGGTGCTCAGGGCTAAAGGTGATCCAGACGCCTTGCTGGTGATCGCGATTGACGCGGCCGACAACTCGGTAACCGCAGCCGCGGGAAGAAGTCCAGTTGAGCACAGTTTCGTTCACAAGTTGATCGAAATGGGTGAGTTGCCGACGAATGTTCGGCTCGTGGTGACGGCCCGCACGGCGAGGCTTAGCGAGATCGGCTTCCCGACCACCTTCGAGATGATCGAAGTTCGGGGATTCACGCGTGAGGAAACCGGGCAGTTCGTACGTCGTATCTGGAAGGAAGTGCCTGAGAACTGGATCGAAGATTTTCACCACTATACTGGCGGCATCCCTCGAGTACAGGGATATGCCGTCGATTTCGGTAAGGGTGACCTTGGGGAAACATTGTCTTATTTGCTACCGAGCGGGAAAGGACTCAGCCAAGTCTTTGACGAGCAACTGCGTTTCGCAGAACTGAAGTTAGGTATTGGCTCGGCTATTCCGCTTCTTGCCGCACTGGATCAGCTTCCTCGCCCGATGCCAGTCGAGCATGTTAGTGCCGTCGTCCCCGGCACGACGCCGGAAATGGTCCGAGACTTTTGTGCGGATCTTGCACCGGCCCTTGCAATCAACGACGACAGAATCTCATTTCGCGACGAAGATTTCGAGGCTTTTGTGCGCGAGCGGGCCGACCCATGCGTGTCGGCAGCAATTGACAGGATCGCGCACCATCTCCTGACCCTGCACGAAAGCGATGCTTACGCCGCCACTCATCTCGCCGGGGCCCTGTTCCGAGCCGGCAAACGCTCAAAGATCCTGGAACTTCTTCCCAGCGACGACCTCAATGTGATCTCAGATCCGGTGCTTCGGCGGGCGGTACAGCTTGAACGGCTGAAGATCGCAATGAAGGTTTGTCGTGATACAAAGAACGATCAGGATGCCCTATTGACGCTCCTCGTCGGTGCCGAGGCTATGAAGACCAACGCTGCGATAAAAACACTGATCGTTGAGAATCCGGACCTCGCAGCTCGTTTCGCTCGTGATCTTGCGACTGTCGACATTCTGCGCGATCCGGATCAGATTGAAGTGCATGGTCCACTGTTGTGTCAATTGATAGCCGCCGATGCTCGTCTCGGTGACCGGATTGGTGTCCGGGAAGGGCGCCGACAATTTCGAGCATGGATGGAGCGCCGGAAACACGTTTATGAAGAGAATCGCCGCCAGTTTCCCAACTGGGAACAAACCGCTTGGGATATCGGAGTTCCGGCGATCGCGGCTGAAGTAGAGGCCGCTCTCCGCACGGCCGGACCGCGAGCGGCGGTGATGGAACTGGACCGGTGGAAGCCGCGTGTCCTCCGTTTGGGGGTGGCCAAGATCATAGCAGAGAAACTTATCGCCTCGGGGGAGTCCACGTTGTTAAACGGTTTGTTGCGGGCTGGCATTGTCCGTTCGCCCTGGGACCTTTTTCTGATGGTGCCGGCAGGGCTTGCCGGGCAGAAAGTAGATGCCGACCGGTTGGAGAGATCATTGGGAAAGATCGTTCGTCGACGGTTGATACGAGTCGGAAATTTATCGCCGACCTGGGAGAAAGAGAACCCACTTGGAGAGATTCTGGAGGTAATACTGACCGCATGTGAGATGCTCGCTGCGGTGCTCCCTGCAAGTCCGATCTTGCGGGAAGCGTTGAGAGCCTATGCTGATCCGCTTGTCCGTAAAGAAGAGCGGCTCTCAGTCTCCCACGATTGGGGCATCGACCTATCGCTGCGCGCTCATTTCCTGTTGGAACTACTCGAGGGCCGAACGCCGACCATTGATACTTACTTTCCAGCGCCGGCGGAGCGATCGACATCGTTGGGGTCAGCGCCCAAGTCCGAGATTCCACCGGAGCGATCCCGGCGGGAGGTATACGAACGCGTCGGACACTTCGCGCCCATCTATGATGCCCGGGCGAAGATCATCCTCCGAAAGATTCGCGGTAAAGTCGCGAGGGAAACGCTTAGCAAGGCGGTCCGCGATTTGCACAGCGGGTACAAATATTCCACCCGCAGCCATGAGCTGTCGTATTTGCGAAAGCGAACGGCTATTTCGGTTTCGCGGTTAGCGGCGATGAAAGGACTTGATCGGGAGTTCCTGCTAAATACCTCGCTCGGTGCTCTTTCACCAACACCCTCTCCTTTTTCCGAAGCGGCGGCGGACATCCTCGGCGAGTACGCCATCCACTCCTTGCTACGATCGACAATTCTAACCAATGTGGAGGAACGAATGTCTGGCGTCCGCGCGGCCAAAGCGCCCGCCGACGAAAAGTCGAGCATCCTCGTTCGACTGGCACGGGTGGTTGCTTCCTTTAGCGAGGCGGACGCGAATCACGTGTTCACCGAAGCGGTTGCCTGCGCCTCCGAGGTAAACGAAGACGCTGTTCATGAAGTACGGCTTCTTCCGGTCCTTGCCGGCCGGGCGGTCGATGTTATTATGAGGGATGAACGCCGGACAAGTGCTGTCGATATCGCGACGGTTGTCGCCGACATTCATACACGCCTAGGGCACAACCGCTTTCCATTCGATGCCGCCGCGACCGCACTCGCCACGCTCGACCCTAATGTCGCACTCGCCGCCGCCGCACGCTGGGATGACGAGGATTCGATCAACTTGGAACAAATGATTGGGCCGATCCTTCGAACCGGACTAGCCTCGGATTCGATCTCGCCGACGATTGCATGTTCACTATTGCCGCTTATCGAGCAACTCGAGTCCAATCTCCTCGATGCCTTGGAATCCTCGGCCGCGAAACTCGACAGTGATCGCTTGAACAAGTTCTGTGAGGTGTTGGCTAGGTACGAACTTCTTGAGTTCGAATGCGGGACCCGGACGGATGTCGGCAAAAAACTGGCGGGCCTCGCGAAAAAGCCGGGTCGGTGGGTAACTTCTCTGCAGCGATCGGAACAATTGATCGCGGACAGAAGATATTCGGACAATGGTAATCCGAAAGCGCGTGGCGGCCTCGCCGATGAGGATTTAAGACTACGAAAGGCTATCAAACGGGTTCGACGTCCAGCTGGAAACGGCGAGGCCGTACTGTCGAAGTGGTTTGATCGAGCGATGGAAGCCTCGCAAAAGGCGAGCGGCCGCCCGCAAGCGAATCTGGTCGCGGAAATTCTTGCCCCAAAGATCGACCCCGGTGAACGGACGGCATTCCTCAACGTTCTCGCGAATCAATCCCCGGCAGCGTTCTATTACGAGCACATCGGGAATAGCCTGATCAATGTAAGTAGAATATGGGGAAAGACGCCGTCGGTTACGGCTTGGCTACAACGCGAGCTACCGGCGATCATCCTCGAACAATTCCCTTCGTTCAGTCCCTTCGGCGACATTGACGAACGAACTTTATCCACCCTTCTCGGCTTAACCGACGGCAGTGATCGCGAGGTGTTCGCACTTCTACTGGCCGCCATGGAACGTCATATCGAAGGCTTCAACGCCTCGACGATATACCGCTTGGTCAATATCGCTGTCAAATACTGTGACCAGAAGGTCGCTGCGGAGGTGCTGGGTAGTTATCTAAAGCGGCTCGTCGACCGGATCCTGCCGGAGGATAGAGAACTCTGGGATCCGTCTGACCTTCCACAGCTGGTCGAATCGAGCGTCTCACGATTTATTTACGCCTACCTTTCTGACATAGACTCGCGCACACGCTGGCGGGCCGCCCACGCGGTCCGGCACCTCGCGGAATTGGGCGAACCAGTTGTGATTCAAGAGTTAATGAACTTGTTTCCGCGAAATGTCGAAAAGAGTTTTCGAGGGCCGGCACTGCCGTTTTACTCGATGTCCGCCCGCCTCTGGCTAATGATCGCGATCGATAGGATCGCGAGTGAGAAACCCGATGCAGTCGCGGCTCACGGCGGACGGCTTTTCGAGATCGCGACCGACGAAAGGCTGCCGCACGTCTTGATTCGCGAGTTTGCACGTTCGGCCTGTCTGAAACTTTCCGAGGCGGGCAAGCTAAGCCTCGAGCAAGTTTCAGAAGTCCAGTCGGCAAACCGGTGCAGACTGGGCAGACGAAAGAAGAAGCGCAGGTTCTTCGGCGGGCACAATACATTCTCGTACGACATCAAGAAAAATCTCCGGTTTACGTTCGATGCGGTCGATATGCTTCCTTATATATACTCGGGAGCTGTAGGATTGTTCGCTGATGTGAGCCCGCGAGCGTTTCTCAAGACGGCGGAGAGCTGGATTGTCGACAAATGGGGGGTGACGAACGACCCGTGGATATGGGCTGCGGAGCCGCGAATCAGCCGCGTCGACCGATTACCCCTTCAGTTGACCGGTGCGGGCCATCAATCCGTGCCCGTTGTTGAACGATATCACGTCTATCTCGAACTTCATGCAATGTGGTGTTCGATCGGTGAGTTAATGCAAACAAAACCGCTCGCACGCCCCGAGGAGGATGATGAGAATCCCTTCTTTCGGTGGATGCATTCGGAAGGATTAACCATGCCTCCGTGGTGGTTGGCGGATCTCCGCGGCCCGAAACCGATCGAAGGGAAATACTGGTTCGCCCCAACCGGAGTCGTCGACGACTGGGTCGAACACGTTGGCGAAGACGAACTTCTCGCAGAGCTGTGTGCCGACGATCGCACGATCGTCATCGTCTGCGGATATTCAACGCAGAATCACAGCTTTCGTTCCAACATACGGATTGCGTCCGCCCTCGTCTCGCCCGGAACCGCATCTTCTCTTGCGAGAGCACTTCAAACTGTGGCCGACCCTTGGGACTATCGGATTCCTTACGCGGGCGATGACAGCGAAATAGCATCCGGCCCGTTCGTGCTACGAGGGTGGATCGAATCGCCCGAGTTTAGCTCCGGCATCGACGATCACGACCCGCTGAAAAGAGTGATCGAGCCGTGCCGCTACCAACCGTCTTACGAAGTGAGCAAAACACTCGGACTCGAGTTCGGGTGGAACCCGTCACCGACATGGTCGCGACCTGGCACGCGCAGCAATGCGTTTGTCCTCGACGCATGGGCCGACTCGAAATGGGACGAATGGATCGACAACCGCTTGTATGACGACTCCGTCAGGTCCGATGGCCAGCGTTTACGCGTTTCGGCTGCGGCACTGTCGGAATTTCTCGCCACGAAAGAGATGGATCTAGTGGTAGTGGTAAACATCAGACGCCGTAATAAGGGATACGATTATGGAAGGAACGATTCGAAAGAAACCAAGGAGGCTGAGTTCGAGCGAGTCTACATCCTCCGACAAGACGGAAGCATCGAGCACTCCGACGGACGTGTTGGAACTTGGAAAACATCTGGTTCGTGAACTAGGTCTCGAATCGGGCGTCGACACGCTCGGCCGGTGGCTCGCACACCGAATCGCGGAATTGATCGTCGCTGCGGAAAAAGCTCCGACATTAGCGATGCGCCGAAAGGCGGAGGCCGCCGCGATCGAAACGATACTTAAGGTCTGGGAGAAACGGGAAGATCTACCTCGGGAAGTATATCCACTCGCCCCATACACTGTCTCTTATACACATCTGACGCT
>JAUCQE010000029.1 GCA_030372865.1 Pyrinomonadaceae bacterium | reverse complement strand
TTCGGAACTCGTCGGCAGCGTCAGATGTGTATAAGAGACAGTCCTCTGCAAACGCTGCACGCGTGTCTGCAACGAGTGGATGGGTGAAGACGCGATCGAGGCGGGAAATCGCGGAGTAAACACCGTCATCGGAACCTATGGCGGCTGGCTTAATTGCTCGCAGTGCGGTAACTGCATTGAGGTTTGTCCCACCGGAACGCTCCTCGACGGAGTCTACCGCCACGCGACGCGGCCCTGGGAACTCGACCAGACCATCTCGACCGACGTTTACGGTTCAGACGGAATGCAGCTTAGCGTTGGTTCGCGCGGTGGTGAGGTCCATCGAATTGTAGCCCGCGACCGATATGTGAATGGCCTGAACGGCGAATTCCTCGACGTCAAGGCGCGTTTCGCACACGAGTTCATCAACCATCGCGACCGGATTAAGACGCCGATGATCCGCTATTCCAAAGGCGGAAAGCTCATTCCTGCAACTTGGGATGCTGCGATCAAGCACGTTGCTTCGAAGTTTGCGGAGCACGGATCGAAGGTCGGAGTAGTTGCAAGCCCGCGGCTGACGAACGAGTCGGTCTTTACGCTCGGGCGGTTTGGCCGTGAAGTCGCGAAAACCGAGAACATTGCAGTATCCGACCGTCAGAGCATGCGTTCGTTCATGTCGAACCTTAGTGCTCCGCTTTGCAGCCATAAAGAGATTCGGTACGCAAAAACTATCGTATTGATCGGTGGTGAGCCTGAGGAAGAACAGACTTATACGGGAAAGCAGATCCGTCAGGCGGTTCGTAACGGCGGGGCGACGCTGATAATTGTCAACGATACGCCGATCCGCCTTATTTCGAAGGCTAAGAAATTCGTACACCTTAGTCCAGGAGCCTACGACGCATTCGTCGCGGCATTTGCAGACTCGTCGAAAGACTCGACGGCGGTTTCGAATGCGGGAATCAAGCAGGAAGACCTAGACGCGGTTCGACAGATGATCGCGGACACGCAAGGCGATGTCGTGATCATGTGCGGCAGCGAGCTTTCAGCTGAAGCCCAGGCGGCGATCGCCGGCTCAGCTTCGGAGTTTGCAGCCGATGGCCGCCGAGTCCTGCTGCATCCGCTTCCGCTTTATAACAACTCGATCGGCGCGATTGACATGCTCGATAAGGCACGAGCGGTCGAGGGCGTCGTGAGGAATTCCGATGCTTTGCTGGTCGGTGGCAGTCTCCAGGACGCGTCTATCCTCGCCGGAAAATGGTTTGTTGTCGTTCAGGAAGTTTTTGAGACGGAAACGACGGGCTACGCGGATGTTGTTTTACCGGCTGCTTCATTCGCTGAAGTTGACGGAACTTTCACGAACAACGCGGGGAACATCCAGCGCGTGCGTAAGGCAATCGAGCCTCTTCATCAGTCGAAGCCGGATTGGTTGATTACAAGCCTTATCGCCGCTGAGATGGGCGTCGATTTCGGACATCAAATGTCTGCGAGTACCGTTTTCCGCGCTATTACCGAAGCCGTCCCGTCCTATTCCGGCTACCGCTACCCTGACCTGAAGGATGAGACGAACCCGGTTCAGGCGAAATATGACGTAGCGACACGCGGCATAAGCGGAATTGTCGAGGCATTGTCTGCATCGGCCACAAGCTCGGAGCCAGCTGCGAAGATCGAAGAAACCCCGAGGATCGGGCACAAGCTGCATCGCCTGACGACGATGACCAGCAAAACGCCGCAGTTCCATTTGCTCGCACACGGTAATCCGAAACCGGAGAACCTTCTTGTTTCGCCGCTCGTGCAGTTTGAACTTGATGGAACGCCCAAGGCCGAGGGCCTTGCAGAGGCTGCCGCAATCGGTCTCGGTGACCGTTCAAACCTCGGGCCAGGCAAGTAAATCGTATGGAGAGTGTTCTTAAAACTGCATTTCCTTTCGTCGTGATCCTTGCAGGGATCGGCGCCGTTTTCGGGGGCGTGATGATGATCGTCGCCTATACGGTATTGGCCGAACGAAAGGTGCTGGGATGGATGCAAGGCAGAGTCGGGCCTAACCGCGTCGGGCCTTGGGGCCTGTTCCAGCCGTTCGCGGACCTTCTGAAGTTCATCCTTAAAGAGGATCTTGTTCCGGACAAGTCCACGAAGTTCATTTATTTTTTGGCTCCGGTGGTTGCGTTAACATGTGCGTTTCTGCCGATGGTCCTTTACCCGTTCGGGCCGCCGATAAATGTTGACCTGAGCTTCCTTCCTTACGGGCTTGGCGAAGGAATCCGCCAGATCCCGCTGACGATCGCGCAGATCGACGTCGGCGTGCTTTTCATTCTCGCGATTACCTCGGTAGGCGTCTATGGTATCGCACTGGCCGGTTGGTCTTCGAATAGCAAGTATTCGCTTATGGGCGGCCTGCGTTCGTCGGCCCAGATGATCTCGTACGAACTTGCAATGGGAGCGTCGATAATCGGCGTAGTGATGCTTGCCGGCTCGCTAGATCTCAATACAATAATTCGAGCCCAGACAACATCGACTTTCAAGTGGTTTATAATCCCACAGTTCGTCGGCTTTGTGGTCTTCCTTATCGCGGCATTTGCCTGTCTCTTATACACATCTCCGAGCCCACGAGACAGCG
>JAUCQE010000028.1 GCA_030372865.1 Pyrinomonadaceae bacterium | reverse complement strand
GGGTTGCTTTGTCCAAATGCGGGTTAGCGAAGGTGTCCGCCAGCGGCCTGATCGCGGCCTCTCTCCCGCCCTCGAAATTCTCGAGGTCGACAAAGACCGCAACCCCCGGCTCGTAGGAGATGCCGATGCCCAACGGCGGCGCCTTGTCGAAGGAGCTATGCCATTTGCCCTCGTTCGAGTCGTCGACGCAGAATCCGAATTTCTCCTTTTCCCACAGCGTGCGGATCAGTTTGTCGAGCACGGCCCGCGTTGTGATGACCGAGTATTTCTGCTCGATCCGTGCTTCGGAGTCGGCCGGGAGCGAATCAAAGAGCGACGGGGCCGCATTCGCAAATTCCTTTGTCAGCGAGTTGAACTCGAGTTCGCGGAATAGCTCGTATGCCTTCGCGGCGTCCGGCTGACGGAACTGCAGCTGGTCAAGGTCCAGTTCGATGGGAACTTCGCAGTGCACCGTCGCGAGTTCCAGCGATTGCCGGATGATCTCCTGGTTGTTCATCAGGCTCTCGCGGTAGGTCTTATGCGTAACCTTTTCCGCGTTCTCCATCGCTCCGATCGCCGAACCGAACTCCTGCACCAATTTCAAGGCTCCCTTTTCGCCGATGCCCGGTGCTCCGGGAATATTGTCGATCGAGTCGCCCATCAGGCCGAGCAGGTCGATGATCTTCTTTGGCGGCACGCCGAATTTTGCCTCGACCCAAGCCTCGTCGCACCATTCGATCGGCGGGACCGGCACCTTTCGCTTTACGTTGGTCGAGTTCTGCCGCATCGCGATAATGTGCGGGTCGCGGACAAGCTGGCATAGGTCCTTATCGTTCGAAACGATGACGGCCTGCATTCCCTTGTCGGCCACTTTATTTGCCAGCGTGCCGATCACATCGTCGGCCTCGAAGCCGTCCATTTTCAGGATCGGGATATTGAACGCCTCGCAAACCCTGACGATGTACGGCAGCTGCGATGCAAGCTCTTCGGGCATTTCCTCGCGGTTTGCCTTGTATGCCTCGAACGACTCGTGGCGAAAGGTCGGAGCCATCGTGTCGAAGACGGCGGCGATGTAGTCCGGCCGTTCGTCGTCTGTCTCTTATACACATCTGACGCTGCCGACGAGTTACGAA
>JAUCQE010000027.1 GCA_030372865.1 Pyrinomonadaceae bacterium | reverse complement strand
TTCGGAACTCGTCGGCAGCGTCAGATGTGTATAAGAGACAGCCGCTGGCCGGCGGCGTGCGATGAAAGCGAGAGCAAAAGGACGGAGAGAAAAATTGCGTAACGGGCGATGGTGTTCATAGCTATTCTTCAGGACGCGTTGTCTTCAAATATTTTGCGTTTCGTTTCAGCATCGGCAGTTTTGCGCGCTTGATCGCGCTCCGGCGAAAGCGTTCGGCGTAGCTTTCGGGCGTCAAAGATATTACCACTTCCGGAGCGATGGACGTCTCGCCCTTTCTCGGTTCGAACCGCGGCTCGGCGGTCGGCTTTTCAAAGCGGTTCCACGGGCAGACGTCCTGGCAGATGTCGCAGCCGTAAAGCCAGCCTTCGAGGCTGTCGGCGACATCGACGGGAAGCTGCTCGGTCCTGAGCTCGATCGTCGCGTACGAGATGCATTTGTTGGAATCGACGACGTAGGGCTCGGTGATCGCACCGGTCGGGCAGGCGTCGAGGCAGGCGGTGCACGTGCCGCAATGGTCGGGGACGAGCGAGCCGTCGGGCTCGAGGTCGAGGTTGAGCAATATCTCGCCGATGAAGAACCAGGAGCCGAACTCCGGCGTGATGACGTTCGTATGCTTGCCCTGCCAGCCGATGCCCGCACGGACTGCCCACGCCTTGTCCATCACCGGTGCGGTGTCGACGCAGATCTTGCCGTCGGCTTCCGGCACCTCGCCCTTTATCAGTTCAAGCAGATGCCGCAGTTTTTCGCGGACGACGTCGTGGTAGTCGTCGCCCCATGCGTAGCGTGAGATCTTGCCGGCGGCGTCGCCGTGTTCGTGCGGCGTGAAATAGTTGAGCGCGACGACCAGAACGGACCTGGCCTCCGGAAATATCAGCCGCGGGTCGGTGCGTTTTTCGGGCTCGCGTTCGATCCACCCCATCTCGCCGTGGTAGCCGCGTAAGAGCCACTCGGCGAGCCTCGGCGATTCTGCTGCGAGCGGTTCTGCACGGGCGATGCCGGCCTTGTCAAAACCCGCTTCTGTCGCCAACGCCTTTATTTTTTCGGAAAGCTCTTTCAACACTCAGAGTTTAGATGCACGGCAGGCAAAGGAAAAGGGCCGGGCAATTGCTCGCCCGGCCCTGAAGATATCCGCTGTCAGGCTCTAGA
>JAUCQE010000026.1 GCA_030372865.1 Pyrinomonadaceae bacterium | reverse complement strand
TTCGGAACTCGTCGGCAGCGTCAGATGTGTATAAGAGACAGAACGAATATTCCAGATCCTGGCGGTGGTGCTTTTCGGCGCCGCCGCTTATCTGTTTTGGACGGGCAGTAAAGACAACGGCTTTGTCTTGCTGGTGCTTGGGTGCTGCGCGTTCTTTTTGAGCATCCGTTTTCAGCTGAAAGGACGAATGAGAGAACGTGAGCGGCAGGATGCCGAAGCGCGTACCCGCGAAGAAGGATAACTCCGGCCGCGGCAGCCAGTCGCGGAATCAACGCTCGTCTATCAAGTTTCTATGTCAAAAATAGTTCTTGCAACTTTTGGTTCGCTCGGCGACCTGCACCCGATGATCGCTCTTGGGCTGGAGCTAAAAAAGCGCGGCCACGACGTGACGATCGCCGCTATGGAATTCTATCGCGAAAAGATCGAGCTGACCGGACTCGGATTTGCTCCGATGGCTCCTCATATGGACCCGGAAGAAGACGTTGCGGCGGACCTGATGGACGCCGATAACGGTACGGAGATGATACTCCGTCACCTGATCATGCCGAGCCTTCCGCAGATGTACGAGGACATAACGGCGGCGATCGACGGGGCGGACCTGCTCGTTACCGGCGAGGTCGTTTACGCGGCAAAGTCCGTTGCGGAAAAGACCGGTGTACCGTGGGTATCCACCACGCTTGCACCGATCTCGCTTTTCTCGTCGTACGATCCGCCGATACCGCCGCCGGCACCGTGGTTCGAAAATCTTCGGTTCATGCCGGCCTTGTTTCACAAGCTTGTCTTTTCAGCCGCAAAGCTTCGGACATCGGCGTGGCTCGAAGATTACAAAAAGTTTCGCCGTGGCCTCGGGCTCAGCGAGGACCACGACCCGATCTTTTCCGGAAAGTACTCTGAACTGTTGCATCTAATAATGTTCTCTCGCGTGATCGGCGAACCGCAGCCCGATTGGCCGGCGTCGGCAGTGCAAACGGGATTTTGTTTCTATGACGGGCAGGCGGATATGGGACAGATGCCCGAGGGGCTCGAGGATTTTCTCGACGCCGGGGAACCGCCGATAGTCTTCACGCTCGGCTCGGCGGCGGTGATGGACCCGCGAAACTTTTTCACCGAAAGCATCGCGGCCGCTAAGAAACTGCGGCGCCGGGCGATAATGCTCTACGGCATCTACAACGAACCGCCGACGGGCTTGAATGAAGACATCGTCGGCTTTGGCTATGCACCGTTTTCGACGCTATTCCCCCGTGCCGCTTGCGTCGTTCATCAGGCGGGCGTCGGCACGACCGGGCAGGTCCTGCGTGCGGGCGTACCGCACCTGATAATGCCCTATGGCCATGATCAGCCCGACAATGCCGCAAGGTGCCGGCGGGCGGGCGTTGCAGAGATAATTACGCGGGAAAACTACAACGCCGACATCGCCGCTGAGACGCTCGGAAAGATACTCGGAGACGCGAGATATGCCGATAAGGCTCGCGAGATTGCAGAGGTGGTCCGGTCAGAACACGGCACCACGGCGGCATGCGACGAGATCGAAAAAGCTTTGAAGACCGGCAGCCAGCCGTTAAAATAAGAAATTCGGCAAAAGAACATTATGTCCACAAAACGATCTTTATTCGCGTCCCTGTGCCTGGCGGCCTTCGTTGCCGCGTTGCTCCAACCGGCTGCGTTTGCTCAGGAAGTAAAGACCGCGGCGGAGATAAATTCGATCCCGCGCGTTGATTCGCAGGCTGATTTCGACAAGATCGCCCGGACATATCATCAGGGAACGCCGTACTCGCTGCCGCACGCGATGTTCGCCATCGACCGCCGCGACGGCAACAAGGTCTATTACATCGATTCGATGCGTTTCCGTTTTCACAAGGATTTCCTCTACGCGACATACCTGATCCCGCTCGGTGCCGACGTTCATAAACCGGTCTACATCGATGAGGACCGCCGGTTCATCGTCGGGTCGGTCGCGTGGCAGCGGACTGTCGAGAAATTCACCTGGGAACTCTGGGAAGGCGACATGGCGACGGCCGAGCTGATCAAGACCGCGCACGAGGCGATAAACAAATCGTTCTTCAAACCCGTCGCCTACAAGCCGAATTCCCTGCGTCAGGAAGACGTCTCCGCAAAGCTGGAGATTCCCCGCGTTCTGCAGAGCGATATAAACAAAAATCAGGAATACCTTGCGCTTAACCCCGGCCGGGCGGTCGGACGGATACACGTCATCGAAAAGCTTGACGACACCGTCGAGATCGGCGACAACGAGATCGTTGTGTTAAAAGAACTGCCGCTTTCGCTGCCGCCGGTCCGCGGGATCATCGTCGCAAAACCGTCGTCGCCGCTATCGCACGTGAACGTGCTCGCGAAGGGCTGGGGCATTCCGAATATCTACGTAAAGGACGCCGATAAGCTGCTCGCGGACAAGCACACATACGTTTGGGAGCTTGAGGCGACACTTACCGATTACAAACTGAAGCCCGTAGACGCTGATAAGCTGAGGACCGAATTCATCTCGCCAAACCAGCAGATACCGCCGGTCGACCTGAACGTCAAGAAGCTCACCGCATTCGGGGAAATGCGAAAGACCGACAGCGTTGCCTTCGGAGCAAAGGCGGCGAACCTCGGCGAGATACTGAACGCAAAGGTGCCGGGCATCACGGTGCCCGACGGATTCTCGGTTCCGTTTTATTGGTACGAGCGGTTCATGGCGACAAACGGGCTCGACAAAAAAATGGAGGCGATGACCGAGGAGTACGATTTCGTCCACAACCCGCGTTATCGCCGGCAAAAACTTGAGGAACTTCGGGCGGCGATACAGGCCGGGAAATTCGACCCCGCACTTCGCCGCGAGATCGTCAGAAAATGGGGAACGCAGCTTAAGTGGGCGCCGGTCTTCATCCGAAGTTCGTCAAATGCCGAAGACCTGCCGAACTTTTCGGGTGCGGGCCTTTATTCGAGCGTGTTCAACGTCCGCAGGGCGAATGAACTGATCGAGGGCGTGAAAAAGGTCTGGGCGTCGCTGTGGAAGTTTGAGGCGTTCGAAGCACGCGTCCGCAACTACGTCAGCCAGCGCGATGTTTACATGTCCGCGCTCATCCAGGTCGGCGTGGATATGCAGAAGGGCGGCGTGATGATCACGAAGGACCCGTTCAATAACACGCCGGGCGAGGCGGTCTACCTAAGCGCCGTCTGCGGCCATAACTCGGCGGTGGTAAACAATACCGGATTGCCGGAACAGGTGCTCTTCCTGCCGAATTCGGATTCGATCTCAGTGATGACGATGTCCGATCAGAAAAATTCGCTGCGGTTCGCGGTCGGCGGTGACCTGCGTGCGACGAACGATAAGTGTGCGAACACGCAGGGTCGCGTGATGAGCGATGCCGAGGTCAGGTCGCTTGCGGAGGCTGCCCGAAAGATACACGAGGCTTTCGGACAGGGCCCGCAGGATATAGAATGGGGTATTCTGCGAGGTAAGATATTTGTGGTCCAGTCGAGGCCCTATATAGACACGTTAAAGCCGTTCGAGTACGCCGCACCGGCGGCCGGCCCGAACGCAAAATAGAAAGCAAATATGAAGACGAAAGCACTAATTTTCGCGGCCGCCGCACTGGCCTCAGCCGCATGCAGCACCAACAAGCCGCAGCCCGTTGCACAGGATCCCGCGTCGAATGCGCCTGTCCGCTCGGAACGCGCACAGTCCTCGATCGAGCACACGCTTGAGAACAAGCCGCAGCAGCCCGCCGCAAATGCACCGGGCGGAGGCGGAGGCTGGACCCGCGGCGGCAACCCGATCGACACAAAGGCATTTGACGCCGCGATCGCAGCAGCCGAAAAGGACCTGAAGGCAAAGCCGAACGACGCGGCGGCAAAGACCGCCGCGGCCGAAGCCTATTTCAAACGCGGATTCGCCCTGACCGAAGCCCGCCAGTACGCCGCCGCACTCGGCGACCTGAGAAAGGCGCAGAAGATAGACCCGACGCACGCCGAAGCGAAGAAGTGGGAAACCGAGATCATCGGCATTTACCAGATGATGAAAAAGGAATATCCCAAACCGGGCGAAGAACCGGCACCGCTTCCGTTCAACGGGTAGTTGAGATCGAGCTTCTTACCATTTCGCCGGTAAGAAGCTCTTTCGGATCTTGGAGCCGATGCGCAGCTCAATAAATACACTTCGGAAAGTAACAGCCGGCATGGTCATGATCGCGGCTCTTACAGTGCTGGTCCCGGGACAGGAACGGACTCGGATCAGGTTCAGCCGAGGTTCGTATTCTGCAACGGTCAGCGGATCGCTGAATGGTTTCGAGCAGAAGCGCAGCTATTTGCTTCGGGTCCGAAAAGGACAAACGATCCGTACCGAGCAGACGGGTCGATACAGCGATTCGCACCTCATAACGATCTACATATCCGACCCAAATGGCGAAGGCGTTGGCGACTCAGATGCCTCTTGCAACGAACGCAGGGAGATCTCACCGACCGTCGCCGGCGACTATTTGATCACCGTCGTTGAGTGCCAAAAGGCCGATCCCTGGAAGGGCCGGTTCACGTTTCGAGTTTCGGTCAGGTAACCGACGCCGCCGAAACCCCACGTGCAGTCTTTCACTTTTTCCCCGACTTTTATTACACTTTCTCTTTTCAATTAGACACTGAATTTAAGATAAGAAAGGTAACGTTTTTAGATTATGGCTATTTCGGCTAATGACATTCGCAAAGGTATGGTGATCCTGCACGAGGGAGCACCGGTAAAGGTGATGGAGTTTCATCACCACACGCCGGGCAACCTGCGTGCAATGGTGCAGGCCCGGCTTCGCAATCTGTTGACGGGCAACTCATTCGAATACCGATTTCGTTCGAACGACTCGCTCGAGCGCGTGATACTTGAACAGCACAAGATGGAATACCTCTATTCGGACGGTACGCACCATCATTTCATGAACAGCGAAAGCTACGAGCAGGTCGCGTTGACCGAGGACGAACTCGGCGACGCCGCTCAGTGGCTGATGCCGGGGCTGAAGATCGAGGTCGAGTTTTACGACGGCACCCCGATCGGCGTCGAACTGCCGGCTTCGATGGAACTGACCGT
>JAUCQE010000025.1 GCA_030372865.1 Pyrinomonadaceae bacterium | reverse complement strand
ACGCGATACACAGCGCTGTCTCGTGGGCTCGGAGATGTGTATAAGAGACAGCCACTGCCTTGTAAACTGAGGAAAGATCAATTTCGGAAGGCGACTTCGCCAGCCTGGTGCCGCCTGCCGCTCCCGTTTGCGATACGACTAGCCCGGCGTGGCCCAGTTGCCCGAGCACTCGCCTGATCACAACAGCATTCGTATTGACGCTCGAGGCAAGGCGGTCCGACTTCATAAAGGCGTCCCGGTCCTTTGCCAGCATCGTCAAGATATGTACTGCCATTGCGAATTGGCTGTTTGCCGCCATAACTGTAACAAGTATAGTTACAGTTAACGTTACTGTCAAGGCGGTTTGAAAGTTCCCGGTAATGAACTACGTTCCCTGCCCAAATCGCCTTCGGGCAGAGATGAAAAAGGCCGAACAGATCTTCGTCTGTCGGCCTTCGATCTCGGCAATTTGCCGCTAATCGTCAGTAATTCATTTCGCCGGGATCTTGATCTCGCGGCCCGCACCGAGTACTGAATTCGGCAGCAGCCCGTTGTACTTCGCAACTTCGGTGGCGTTTGCACCGTGTCGGGTAGCGAGTTTCGCGACTGTGTCGCCGGCCTGGGCTTTGACTATCGTCACGTTGCTAGTCGCCGCTGCACGCTGGGTGGACGGACGAGCATAGCTGGTCGCCTGAACGCGATTACCCGGGACGGACGCCATCGGAACGAAAACCTTGCCGGTCGGTTCCTTCATTCCGGGGTTCGCAGCCATTAATTCTTCAACGCTGACGCCGGTCCTGTTAGAGATCGTCTGCCAAGTTTCACCCTTGACCGAGTTGGCAAGGTTCGTGTTGTTGATCTTCGAAGCCGGGACACGGCGGAATACCGCAAGCACTCCATCCGCCTTACCGGCCGGTACGTTGATCACATACGGTTCCGGCGGCGTGATGTTGCTGCGAAGATGTGGGTTCAAATAGCGGATGTACTGAACCGTCGTGTCGGACGCCTGAGCGAGCAACGCGAGGTTCGTCGACGCCGGGACGCGGATACGGTCGTACCTCAGCGGCGGAGCCGGGCGGACATGTCCGAATCCATATTGCTGCGGATTATTTGCGATCAAGATCGTCGCGAGAATGTTGGGAACATAATTGCGCGTCTCCTTAGGAAGGTAAGGGTATGCCGCCCAAAAGTTCGCGACACCCGCACGGCGAATCGCCCTATCGACGTTGCCTTCACCGCAGTTGTAAGCGGCCATCGCGAGTTCCCAGTTGCCGTACCGGTTAAAAAGAAACTTCAAATAACGCGCGGACGCCCGGGTCGCCTCTTCAAAACTGTTTCGTTCGTCGACGTAGGCCGTGCGTCGTAGCCCGAATCTTGAGCCGGTGCCGGGAATGAACTGCCAAAGCCCGGAAGCCGCCGCCCACGACATCGCAGTCGGTTTCCAAGCACTTTCCACCTGTCCCAGCCAAGTTACGTTCTCCGGGATGCCTTCCTCACGGAAGACCCGGCGGGCCATCGACATGAACATTCCGGACCGGTAAAGCCCGACTTCCATCGTCTTGCGGCCGCGGCCGCGGTAGTAATTGATGTACTGCTGGATCATCGGGTGCACCTGGAAGGAAAACCCGAGCGAACGGTTAGCGACTGCGTACTGAATATACTGGTATTGCTGCTGAGCAACCGGGTTGTTTTCGACGTCCTGTTCTTCCGGTGTCAATTCGAGCTTGGAAAGCTCGTCAAGCGGCGAGGCTTCGAATTCCTGGCTGTTAAATCCAACCAGAACCTCTGCGTCCGGCCGATCGGCGGGATTGGCTGCCGAGGTTCCGGGAACGGCAGTCGCAACGCCCTTCGAGCCCGTCGGCTTTATCATCGAGGCAACAGCGTCGCCCATCTTCAGATCTTCTTCCTGCCAACGCCAGCCGCATGTCGCCGAAAGGGCACGGATCTGCGGTGAGTTGTTATCTGAAGGAAATTCGATGCGGTAAACGGTTTCAAGGATCTGCGAATAGCAGCTTTGGAGCCGCTGGTCGGACTGAATGTTCAGTGTTGAGAAGAGGAAAACCTCAACAGCCTTATCAAACTTCTCGCCTGCTTCGGCGCGGCGGTTTTGTTGAAACTCGGAAAGCCCTTCGCGAAAAAGGCGGCCCGAATCATCGAGCACCTTGTTCACGGCCTCCTGCGCAGATCTAACTTCCTGCGTCTGACCGACCGCCGGGATATTTGATAAGAAAATTACGAATGCAAATATACTAAAACCCGTGTAAATGGCTGATCTCATTAAGTTTCGTCTATACTCCTTTCGATACGTCTACAGGGTTAGGGCGAATGCCGGATCGATCCGAAAGATCAATTACCCACAGAATTAAACGCGAAAAAATCTATAAAGTTCCTTTACCAATATTTCCGTGTGAAGACACACCGCCTAAATTGTACTCCCATTTGACTCAAAGGGTCAATAAAATCGGCAACTTACAGCCTATGCCCGGGCGTTTCGTGTCGCCCTTCGGGGTTCTTTGAGCGCCGTTTCGAACACCTCAAGTACATTCTCTACGAATACAAAATTCAGGTCGTCAAGTACTTCCTGCGGAAGGTCGTCCAGATCGCGTTTGTTCGGCATCGGAAGTATCACCGTCTTGATCTTCGCACGCCTAGCCGCAAGCAACTTTTCTTTGACTCCCCCGATCGGAAGCACGTTGCCACGTAATGTGATCTCGCCAGTCATCGCAACGTCCTTTCTTACCGGACGCTGTGTCAGGACCGAGACCAGGGCCGTCGCCATCGTGATGCCGGCGCTCGGCCCGTCTTTCGGAATCGCTCCTTCCGGCAAGTGAATATGAATGTCGTAGTTATCGAGCACCTCGTCCGGAATGCCCAATTCGCCCGAGCGGGCTTTCGCATACGAGAACGCGGCATGGGCAGATTCCTGCATCACCTCGCCGATCTGGCCGGTAAGCATCAACTTCCCTTTGCCTTTAGTTTTAAGAGCCTCGATGAACAAGATATCCCCGCCAACCGCCGTCCACGCGAGCCCGGTGACGGTGCCGATCTGGTCTTTCTTAAGTGCCGTCTCTAGGAAGATCTTCGGAGCACGGAGGAAATCCTTAAGGTTTTCGGCAGTCACCTTTACCGGTTTGAAATCCCCTTCCTCTTCGGCCTTCTTACGGGCTACTTTGCGGCAAATACGGCCAAATTCACGCTCAAGTTGCCGCAAACCGGCTTCCTGCGTATATTCGCTAACTACACGAGCGATCGCCTTGCGGTCGATCCGCAGATCGTTGCGGTCGAGTCCGTTTTCTTCGATCTGCTTGGGGATCAAATGCCGCCGCGAGATCTCGATCTTTTCTTCTTCCGTATAGCCTGAAAGCCTGATGATCTCCATGCGGTCGCGAAGCGCCGGCTGGATCGTGTCCAGCACGTTCGCGGTCGTCATGAACATCACGTTCGAGAGATCAAAATTGACGCCGAGATAGTTATCCCGAAAGGACGAATTCTGTTCCGGATCAAGAACTTCGAGCAACGCGCTGGACGGGTCTCCGCGGAAATCCGCACCGACTTTATCGATCTCGTCGAGCATTATTAGCGGATTATTCGTCTCCGCCTGTTGGATCGCCTGGATAATACGCCCCGGCATCGCACCGACGTACGTCCGTCGATGTCCGCGGATCTCTGCTTCATCATGCAGGCCGCCGAGCGAAAGGCGAACAAACTTTCGATTCAACGCCCGGGCGATCGAACGGCCGAGAGACGTCTTACCGACTCCCGGAGGGCCGACAAGGCATAGAATGGAGCCTTTCGGCTTCTCCATTAACTTCCGGACCGCCAGCGCTTCGATAATGCGCTCCTTCACGCGTTCAAGGCCATAGTGATCCTCGTCCAGGATCTCTTCTGCTTTCAGCAGATTAAGGTTGTCCTCAGACTGCTCTGACCACGGCAGGTCGGTCATAATGTCGAGCCAGTTTCGCAGCGTTGCGGTTTCCGCCGTGTCAGGGTGCATTCGCTCAAGCTTCTTGAGTTGGCGAAGTGCTTCTTCTTCAGCCTGTTCGGGCATCTTTACC
>JAUCQE010000024.1 GCA_030372865.1 Pyrinomonadaceae bacterium | reverse complement strand
GACTTGGACCGTCAAAACCGCCGGCGTTCCATAAAGCCCGGCAACGCCCAAAAAGAACCAGACCAGCGACCAAGCCGCGGCGCCGACGGCGATCCGCATTGCAAGCTCGAGCACATGCGAATGGCCCTCGCTTTTCGACACGGGAACAAACCTGGCGATAAGGCTGCCGAGCCCGAACCACGCGATCAATATCGCGAACGCCGAGGCCGTACCGGCGATGCTGTCAACGATTCCCGCACCCGCGATCGCCCCGCCTCCGAGATTACCGAACAGCTTTCCGATCACGCCGACGTCGTCGCCGCGGTTCGCAAAGAACGCGATGAGCAGCACGATAGCCCACACCGCGGCCGCAAGTGCCGGCAGACCGAATGCCTGATCTTTGGTTGCGTTCTTCGTCAGAGCTTAATTTCCCCCTGCCTCTTCGAGCATTGCGGCAATATCGTCGGCGATCGGCATGGGCTTTATCGGGCTGACGTTCGCACCGCCGGTGTTTCCTTTGGGGTATATGCCAAGCGGCGTTTTCGTCGCTGCACCGCCGATACGCAAGACCTGCCCTGCAACCTCTTTCACATCGCGCTCGCGAAAGCCGTGCTTCAGCATCAGCCAGTGAACACGCGTGTGATGATACGTACTCGACTGCCCCAAAACATGAGCGCGTTCCAGATGCCGGAACGCACCCTCGGCATCACCGGCCGCCGAAAGCCGCCCAGCCTCGGCGATCTCGGAATCGACGAATTTTGTAAGCAGGTTAGTTTTCACTCTATTTCACCTTCGGAACGCCGAGGTCTTTGCAAATCTTTTTTGCCAGTTCATCAGAGATCTCGTTGTGCCGCGGGACCGCCGATCGACGATTTTGCTCCGGATTGTGCCACCAGGAGTGACGCCCGCCTTCGCGCATCAATTCGCACCCGTGCGTGGTCAGATGCCGCAACAATTCACGCCGCTTCATACGGCAATAGGAAGTTCGCGATAATTTTCGCCTGCGAGTGCCCGGGCATCCTGTCGGTTAAGCTCGAGCGCCTCCTCAAGGGTTACCCGCAGAGTTTCTAAGAGCTCTTCGCGAGAACGCTCCTGGCAGTTCACGCCCGGAATCTCTTCCACCCAACCGAACCACCATTCTCCTTCTTGCTTAACAATTGCAGTATAGGTCTGTTGCATAGCGTGTGTTACACTCCCGCTCCCTTCACCCAATCATAGCCCTTTTCTTCGAGTTCGAGCGCAAGTTCTTTTCCGCCTTCTTTCACGATCTTGCCGCCGGCGAGGACGTGCACGTAATCCGGCTGGATGTAGTTGAGCAGCCGCTGGTAGTGCGTCACCAGGATGATCGCGTTCTTCTCGCTGCGGAGCTTGTTTACGCCCTCGGCGACGATGCGAAGTGCGTCGATGTCGAGTCCGGAATCCGTCTCGTCAAGGATCGCGAGCTTGGGCTCGAGCACGGCCATTTGCAGGATCTCGTTCCGCTTTTTCTCGCCGCCCGAAAATCCCTCGTTGACCGACCGCTTGAAGAACTGCGGATCCATTTCGACGATCTTCGCCTTCTCTTTGAGGTAATCGTTGAACTCAAGCGGGTCAAGCTCTTCCTCGCCGATGTGCTTCATCTTTTCGTTATAGGCAAGCCGCAGGAACTGCGAATTCGAAACGCCCGGCACCTCGACCGGATACTGGAACGCCATAAAGACGCCGTCGCGTGCGCGTTCGTCGGGCTCAAGCTCAAGCAGGTCCTTGCCCTCGTAGCTGATCTCGCCCGAGATCACCTCGTAGTTCGGGTGCCCCGCCAGCACCTTCGACAACGTCGATTTGCCCGAACCGTTCGGCCCCATTATCGCGTGGACCTCGCCGTAATTGACCCGAAGGTTCAGCCCCTTCAGTATCTCTTTTCCTTCAATGCCTGCATGCAGGTCTTTGATCTCTAGTAACATAATTTTATTGACCACTGAGAGCACAGAGCTCACTGAGATCTCCTTCTTGCCGCCTAAGCGCTCTGTGTGCTCTGTGTGCTCTGTGGTGAATTACCTTCTAA
>JAUCQE010000023.1 GCA_030372865.1 Pyrinomonadaceae bacterium | reverse complement strand
TTCGGAACTCGTCGGCAGCGTCAGATGTGTATAAGAGACAGCCTTTTCTCCCGTGATAAACTCCGCCGCCAACCTTCTCCTTTCTCTTGTATACCCGGAGCAATGCCGTATCTGCCGCCGAGAGGTACACGACCGCAAAGACGGCGTCCTCTGCTCGGAGTGCTGGAAGAGTGCCGAGGTATACACCGGCCTTGAAACCAAGTGCGAAAAGTGCGGCCTGATGCTTAGTACGAGCGAGTCGCTCTATGAAACCTACTGCCGGTCCTGCGACGACCACGCTTACGACTCCGCACGCGCCGTCGGTACATACCGCGGCGGCCTCGCGGCCATTGTTCTGCACCTAAAAACGGAACCACATGTTTCGCCTCGTGTCGCAAAACTACTCGATCTCGTGTTTCGCGACAATTACCAGGCGTCTACAACTTTGTTTGTCCCGGTTCCTCTTTCCGGCAAAAGATTCAAAGAACGAGGGTTCAATCAAGCGGCCGTCATTGCACGTTCCATGTCCAAAACCACCAGTATTCCCGTCGATGAAAACAGCCTTGTAAGAACGCGGCATACGCCGATGCACCGGGCGGCGATGGATAAGAAGGCTCGCGAAAAAAGCGTCGAGGATGCATTTGAGGTTCGGCGGCCCAAGCTTATCGACGGCCAGCACATAACCCTTGTCGATGACATCTTCACATCCGGTGCGACCGCCCATTACTGCGCGGCAAAGCTAAAAGAAAGCGGCGCGGCGACAGTCAACGTATTGACCATCGCACACGCCGCTATCCGGCTCAAATAACAACTACGGTTTGTCGTAGTTCGGTATCGGTAGGTCTCCGCTAACCCCGAACTGCGTCGCGAATAAGGTTCCGTTCGTGCTCCGCAGTGCATACCAGACGCCTGTAGAAGGCCGGAAGACCGCAATGTCATCGCGGAAATCGCCGTCATAATCTGCGACGACGGGAATATCATCAGTCAGTCCCCACTGCGTGATCGAGACCGCCCCGTTCGAACTCCGCATTATGTACCACAGACCGTTAGACGGCCGGAAAACGGCTATGTCCGATCTCTGGTCGCCGTCGAAATCGCCTTGAGCCGGCACGTCGCCGTTGACGCCAAATTTGACCGAGATGAAAGCATCGTTCGAACTGTTCAGGCGATACCAGTTGCCGTCAGACGGCCGCCAGAGTGCGATGTCATATCGACCGTCGCCATCGTAGTCGCCTGGGGTCGGGACATCACCGTCCATGCCGAACTGCCGGATCGTCACCTGAGCATCGCTTGATCTCAAGATATACCAAACGCCCGTTGACGGCCGGAAAACAGCAAGGTCAGCCTTTCCGTCGCCATCGTAATCGCCGGCAACGGGGATATCACCTTCGAGTCCGAACTGTTGGCTGAAATTCCCGCCGTCGGTGCTCCTGATGTAATACCAGGTCCCGTTGCTCGGCCGAAAGACTGTCTCTTATACACATCTGACGCTGCCGACGAGTTCCGAA
>JAUCQE010000022.1 GCA_030372865.1 Pyrinomonadaceae bacterium | reverse complement strand
GCTCCCGCGGAAGGTCGGGTCGTTGCCGTGGTCGGCCGTGATCACGAGCAGATCGTCGTCCTTCATCGCGTCAAATATCTCCGGCAGGCGGGCGTCGAAGTCCTCAAGGGCCTTTGCGTAGCCTTCGGGGTCGCGTCGGTGGCCATAAAGCATGTCGAAATCGACCAGATTGCTAAAGATCAGCCCTTTCGTGTCAGCATTTAAGGCGTTTATCGTCTGCTCGACCGTCTGAGCGTTGTTCTTTGCCGTCAGGTCCTCGGTCACGCCGACCGAATCGTAGATCGAGGCGATCTTGCCGATGCAGACCACGTCCAGCCCGTTCTCCTTCAGCAGCGGAAGCAGATTCCCCGCCGGCGGCGGCGCCGCATAATCGTGCCGGTTCTCCGTCCGCTTGAAGGTTTCGGCCGCGTCGCCGACAAACGGCCTAGCGATGACCCGGCCGACACGGTCTTCGCCGTCCAAGATGCGTCGAGCCGTCTCGCACATCTCATAAAGCCGGTCGACCGGGACGATCTCTTCATGTGCGGCGATCTGAAAGACCGAATCCGCCGATGTGTAAACGATCGGCTTGCCCGTCCGCATATGCTCTTCGCCGAGTTCCTTGATGATCTCCGTACCGCTCGCCGGAACATTCCCCAAAATGCCCGGAACGCCGGTCTCGGCAACGAACCGGTCGATCACCCGCGGCGGAAACCCATCAGGAAACGTCGGAAACGCCTTTTTCAGGATGATCCCGGCCATCTCCCAATGCCCCGTCGTCGTGTCCTTGCCGTTCGACATCAGCGTGCACTTGCCGAACGAGCCGATCGGCGACTCGGCAGCCGCAAGGCCATCCAACGGGCGGATATTGCCCAGACCGAGCCTCTGCAGGTTCGGCACATTCAACCTCCGCGTGCGGAAAACATTGCCGAGCGTATCGGCCCCGGCATCGCCCCATTCGGCCGCGTCGGGCATTTCACCTATGCCCGCACTGTCCAAAACCTGTCTCTTATACACATCTGACGCTGCCGACGAGTTCCGAA